>RFGT01000057.1 GCA_003696975.1 Nitrospirota bacterium
TCAGCAGCTCGTCCAACGTCTGGAAGAGCTCTCGGTCCGAGAGCTGGAGTTGAAACAGCGCCAAGCCGACCAAGCCTTTCTACGGCAAGGCATCACCTTCACTGTGTATGGCGATGCCCAGCAGACCGAGCGCATCTTCCCGTTCGACTTGCTCCCCCGCATCATTCCCAACAGTGAATGGCAGATGATCGAGGAAGGACTCCGGCAACGCATCCGCGCGCTGAACAGCTTTTTGCTGGACGTCTACGGTAAACAATACATTATTCGTGATGGTCTGATTCCCCGGGAGTTGATCGAAAGCTCTGTGCATTTCCAACGGGATATGATCGGCTTTCGGCCCCCAAAAGACATCTACATTCATATTGCCGGCATTGATCTCATCCGCGACCATGAGGGGATCTATCGGGTATTGGAAGATAACCTTCGCACCCCATCAGGCATCTCCTACGTGCTGGAAAACCGCATCGTGATGAAACAAATCTTTCCCCATCTCTTCAACGAGATGCGCGTGCGGCCCATCGACCATTATCCCAGCCAACTCTGTGAAAACTTGCGCTACCTTGCCAGCGACGCCAGAGAAAATCCCACGATTGTTCTCCTTACCCCAGGGGTCTACAATTCCGCCTATTTTGAGCATTGTTTTCTGTCGCTTCAGATGGGTATTGAACTCGTCGAAGGGCGCGATCTGGTAGTGGAAGGGGATCGAGTCTATATGAAAACGACGCAAGGCCTCCAGCAGGTGGATGTTATCTATCGACGGGTGGATGACGCCTTTCTCGACCCGGAAATCTTTCGCCCTGATTCCGTTCTCGGGGTTCCCGGACTGATCCGTGCTTACCGGGCGGGAAACGTGGCCCTCGCCAATGGAATCGGCACCGGCGTAGCCGACGACAAGGCTATCTACTCCTTCGTTCCACTTATGATCGAGTATTATTTAAGCGAGCGCGCGATTCTTCCCAACGTGCCTACCTATCTCTGCGCTCGAGACGAAGACCGTCAGTATGTCCTGGATCATCTCTCCTCGCTGGTCGTCAAGTCGGTCAATGAATCCGGGGGATATGGCATGTTGATCGGAACCGCTTCCACCACAGCCCAACGCGAAGAGTTCCGCCAACGGATTTTGACCTCTCCGCGCAATTATATTGCGCAACCGGCTATTACGCTTTCCCAGCATCCTTGCTTTATCCCCGATACTCAGAACGGGAGCCGACGGCTGGCCGGCCGTCACATCGATTTACGGCCATTTGTGCTCTGGGGCCAAGACATTACCATGTCCCTGGGAGGACTCACGCGCGTCGCCCTCCGAGAAGGGTCGCTGGTCGTGAATTCCTCGCAAGGTGGAGGGAGCAAGGACACGTGGGTGCTCTACGGAGAAGGATGACCAATGCTGAGTCGAACCGCCGAGTCGTTCTTTTGGATCGGCCGTTTCCTGGAGCGCGCCGAATACACGGCCCGTTTTCTGAATGTCCAGTATCACATGCTCCTGGAAATCGGGACGGAGGAGGATCATATCCAGCGGTGGACCACCTATCTGGACAACAACGGGCAATTAGCTTCCTATCAGACGTTGTATGGCGAGGTGACGACACAACGGGTCTTGGAATTCATCACCCTGAATCGAGACAATGCGAACTCACTGTTTAACCTCGTGCAGATGGCCCGTACCCATGCCCGGGGCATTCAAGATCAACTCTCGAGCGAGGTCTGGTGCTACATTAATGATTTCTTTCTAGGATTAAAGGACCAGCATCCCCGAGACCTGTGGCATACGCCTCATCGCATGCTCTCCCACATTCAACATCTCTGTTATACCGCCGATGGCGTGTTCGGGAGCACCATGCTGCATGACGAAGGCTGGAATTTCTACCGATTGGGGAAGAACATTGAGCGTGCAATCCGGACGGCACGCCTCCTCGACGAACCCGTCTTGGCCAAAGCGGAGCCAGGGATCATCGCCGAGCATCATCAATGCCTGGCGATCCTGAAATCGGCGAGCGCCCACGAAGCCTACCGCAAATTCTACCGTGCCCATGTGGTGCCCAGAAAAATCGTCCAATTTCTCCTATTTCACAGCAAGTTTCCACGATCCGTTCGTTTTTCGACCAGTCAGATTCGCCAACTCTTGGGCCGGCTCTCGACCGGACCTCGCAGCAAGGATATTCGAGAGACTGAACGACTGGCCGGCCAACTTGCCGCTGATTTGGAATTCGGAACGCTGGAAGACGTCTACAAGCTCGGCCTTTCCACATTCTTGAGCCTCGTGCTGGATCAAATTGAGATGCTGACCAACTGGATTGGCCGAAGTTTCTTCCGAATCAGCGGTTATGGTGATCAACCTGCCCCAACAACGAATCTCTCCAGACGACCGGCGATCCGAATTCCTGAAACGACTTACCACACCGTTAGGGCAGTACTAGCCGTCCGGCATCACTTCGTGTATCACTACGATTCTCCGGTCATGCAGGTGCGAACCTTGATGCGATTAGCTCCGCCCCAGCACTACGGGCGGCAACGGCGGCTAGACCTTCGCTGGCATATGGATCCCCCTGCTGACTATCGCCATTTTACCGATGCGTTTGGCAATTTGGTATGGCAGCTTGATCATGCTCGAATCGAGAAAGAAATTGCCTGCACGGTGGAAATGCGTGTGGAAACTCGCGCCTTTTATCACACAGACGGGATCCTCTCATTACAAGGGATCGCTCTCCATGAATCCGATTGCACGGTGGAGCCCGCGGAATTCTTGCAACTCACTCCGCTTGTCAATCGCTCTGAAGCGTTGTTTCAGGTGGCCAAGCGCATGCGAGCGCGCGGCTTGCCGCCGCTGGAATTGGCGGAATCGATCCTCCATCAAGTCCACGTCCACATGCGATATCAACCGGGAACCACACACGTTGGCACCACCGCCGCGGAAGCATTTGCTCAGGGAGCGGGCGTCTGTCAGGATTACGCCCATGTCATGCTGGCCTTGTGTCGACTTGCCGGCCTTCCCGCCCGATATGTGTCGGGGTATCTTCCGGGAGAGGGACAAATGCATGCCTGGGTTGAAGTGCTGGTCTCCTCCAGTCAGCAACAATTTCCTTTCTGGGTTCCCTTCGATCCCACCCATCAACGCCGCTGCGACGAGCGGTATATCACAGTGGCCATTGGCCGTGACTATCAGGACATTGCTCCAACCAGCGGGTACTATTCCGGCGACGCTCAGAACCGGCTTGATGTGATGGTGTCCGTCACGATGGAATCCCACGGCACGGCAACCGCCGAAGCCAGCGTCCAGGACCCGTCTTCTCTGACCATGGAGGCACAAGACAGCCAACAGCAATAAAGCAACTCATGCCGCGTCGCACAGTCGTGGTTTTTCCGTGAGATCATGTATGGGGTCATCTCGCACACATCGCAAACGTCCTCCCATTCAGGATATTGGCCCATATTCCAACTATCGCATGGCTGTTCGGTTGGAGCTCATCCAACAACCCGGCATGTTTGCCCGCGTCGCCAGTCTCATTGCCCAAGAGGGGGCAAGTCTCGGTGCCGTTGATCTGGTATCCGCGACGAAAACCAAGGTCATCCGAGACATCACATTCGACGCCACCAGCGAAGCCCACGCTCAACGCATCGTCGAGCAGTTGAATGCGCTGCCCGGGGTCAAAGTGCTCTCGGCTTCAGATCGAATTTTTCTCATGCATCTGGGCGGGAAGATCCAGGTGGCAAGTAAGTTTCAAATCAAAACCCGGAATACCCTTTCCATGGCCTATACGCCCGGAGTGGGGCGCGTGGCCCAAGCCATCGCGCAACATCGGGAACAGGTGTATCGGTTTACCTGTAAGAGCAACAGCGTGGCCGTGGTAACTGATGGTTCGGCAGTCTTGGGATTGGGCAACCTTGGCCCAGAGGCCGCTCTCCCGGTGATGGAAGGGAAGGTCATGCTTTTCCAGCAATTCGCCGGAATCGATGCCTGGCCCATTTGTCTGAGCACGCAAGATCCGGAGGAAATTATTCGGGTGGTCACAGCCATTTCTCCAGGATTCGGCGGGATCAATTTGGAAGACATCAGTGCACCCCGATGCTTCGAGATTGAGCGGCGCTTGCAGGCGGCTTTAGATATCCCGGTCATGCACGACGATCAACATGGCACTGCCGTAGTCGTCCTTGCTGCCTTGCTCAATGCTCTGAAGGTCACCAACCGGCAATTGGAGGACGTCAAGATTCTGGTCAATGGATTAGGGGCGGCTGGAATAGCCTGCAGCCAACTCCTGCTGGCGGCAGGCGTGACATCCTTGAAAGGATGTGACAAGAAAGGATTGGTCTTGGATGAGGATATTGAGGTCCTCCGCGAGCACCGCGATCATCTTCTCTCCTTGATTCACTACGACCAGCCTCGCGGCTCGCTGACCGATGCGCTCAAAGGTGTTGACGTGTTCATCGGCCTCTCCACGGGCAATGTGTTGAAACCTGAAGACTTGCAACTCATGGCGCCGGATCCCATCGTCTTCGCTCTGGCAAACCCCGATCCGGAAATCGCCCCCGAGCTGGCCCTCCCCTATTGTCGCATTTATGCCAGCGGTCGATCCGATTACCCCAACCAGAGCAATAACTTGTTGGCGTTCCCAGGCATGTTTCGCGGGGCCTTGGATGTCCAGGCCAGAACGATCAACGAAACCATGCAACTGGCGGCAGCCCATGCACTAGCCCACGTCATTCCTGAAAGCTCCCTGAGCGAGGAGTACATTATTCCCAGCGTGTTTGACCGACGAGTCGTCACGCGTGTGGCAAAGGCTGTCGCACAAGCTGCCCAAAAAACAGGGGTTGCCCGCAGAGTTCCCAAACATGAGTCCCTAGAGGAAGAGTAAGACGGGAATCGCTTGAGGTTGGAGCCTTGTGTCACACAGATCCTCGATCATTCGACGGTCACGCTCTTGGCAAGATTGCGCGGACGGTCGACGTCGACTTGGCGAAGGATTGCGACATGATAGGCAAAGAGTTGGAGGGCGACGGTAAACGGAATAGGGGATAGAAGCGGATGGCTGCTGGGAATGGTGAATACGAAATCGGCTAACGCGCCAAGTTCTCGCTCTCCTTCGCTGACAAAGGCAATGACCGGCGCTTTGCGGGCCTTGACCTCCATGAGATTGTTCACGGTTTTTTCATAGAGTTGATCACGAGGAGCCAAAACAACCACGGGCATATCCTCATCGATCAGGGCGATCGGGCCGTGCTTCATTTCCCCGGCGGCGTAACCTTCAGCATGGATATAGGAAATCTCTTTCAATTTCAACGCACCTTCCAAGGCGATGGGATAATTGATCCCTCTTCCCAAGTATAGAAAATTGCGCATCGTATAAAACCGCTTGGCCATGGAGAGGATTTCCGCTTCGCGTTTCAACACATGTTCCACTTTGCTCGGCAGCGCCATAAATTGATCAAGCCACCAGCGCCCATCTTCCAGGCTCAAAACCTGGCGAATCCGGCCCAAATGCAGCGCCAGGAGATAGAGCGCGACCACCTGTCCTGTGAAAGCCTTGGTTGAGGCCACGCTGATTTCCGGGCCGCATCGCGTGTACAGCACGCCATCGGACTCTCTGGCCAACGTGCTTCCCACCACGTTCACGATGGACAGGATTCGCGCACCACGGAGTCGGGCTTCTCTAACCGCAGCCAGAGTATCGGCCGTCTCCCCTGACTGTGAAATGGCAATGAAGAGATCACCGGCTTGAATCATGGGTTGGCGGTAGCGAAATTCCGACCCGATATCCACTTGCACGGGTTTGCGGATTAATTCCTCAAACAGATACTTTCCCACAAGCCCCGCGTGCCACGAGGTGCCACAGGCCACAATCCACATACGCTTGGCCTCCAGTAATTCCTGGGAGGTCAGCCCCAAATCCGGGAGGTCCGCCTCGCCGGTCTCATAACTGTACCGGCCGCGAAGCGTGTCGAGAATCGCCTGGGGCTGTTCGTGGATCTCTTTCAACATGAAATCGGGATAGCCGCCCTTCTCCGCTGCCTCGGCATCCCAATCGATCCGCACAGATTTTCGTTCAGCCACACGGCCTTCCGCACCTGTGATCGTGGTGCTTTGCGCGGTCAAGACTGCGATGTCTCCGTCTTCAAGAAACACCACCTCATGGGTATGCGGCAAGAGCGGCGTCACATCCGACGCGAGAAAGGCCGCCTTTTCATTGCGTCCAATCACCAGCGGGCATCCCGACCGAGTGGCGACCAGTGTTTCCGGCTCGCCGACATACATGCCCGCGATCGCGTAACTCCCCTGTAATTCCCTCGTGGCCGCAAGGAAGGCGTCGTGCAGAGAACGCCCGTCCCGAATATGCAGAGCCAGCAAATGGGCAATGACCTCTGTATCTGTTTCCGAGTCAAACACAAACCCCTCTTTCTGTAATCGCTGCTTGAGGGTGAGATAATTTTCAATGATCCCATTATGCACAATGGCCACGCCGTTAGAGCGATGAGGGTGAGCGTTCTGCTCCGAGGGTTTGCCATGCGTTGCCCACCGGGTGTGTCCAATACCGATATTGCCATACAGTGGGGCCTGCTGGAGAGCCTGTTCCAAATTCGTGAGTTTCCCCACACTTCGCCTGACCTCAATCTGTCCATTTTGAATCACCGCGATCCCAGCGGAGTCGTACCCGCGGTATTCGAGACGCTTAAGCCCCGCAATCAATATCGACGTGGCATTGTCATGCCCGATATAGCCGATAATTCCACACATCAGAATACTCGGAACACCAAGTGATCACTTAGACCGTTTCGTAAGGTTATGCTTGTCATGCTTGCGACTTTCTTCCTCTGCCGCCGGTGCGGCTTTCCCCTTCTCTCCTCAGGGAGAATCAAACTTGCCGACCACGAGCTTACCCCAGTGGACGATGTCTGTGTGTTCCTACCTGCACCAACCTTTTCGGTTCGCGCATGCAGGCTCTTAAGACGAAGCGCCATGGGGGTGGCGAGTCGGATTGTTCGAGGAAGAGACGGAGGAGTGTTTGTCGTGCAAGGCGCGACGCCGGGAAGCACCGCCCATCCGAGTGACCTGTTGCGCGCGGGAAAGAGCAAGGGCATCAGCGGGTACGTCTTGGGTAATGGTAGAACCGGCACCAATCACCGCACCTTTCCCGATCGTCACCGGCGCAATGAGCTGGGTGTCACTTCCTATGAACACCTCATCGTCGATTACGGTGCGGGATTTACGGAACCCATCGTAGTTACAGGTAATGGTCCCTGCCCCGATATTCACCTGCCGGCCAATCTGCGCATCCCCCAGATAGGCAAGGTGATTGGCCTTGGACTCCTCACCCAATTCCGTGTTTTTCAGCTCAACAAAGTTTCCAACCTTTGCCCTTTTTCGCACTCGCGTGCCAGGACGAAGGCGGGCAAAAGGGCCAATGACACATCCTTCCTCCACGAGCGCATCCTCCAGAACACAGCAGTCTTCTACGACAACCTGGTCCTGAAGTTGGCACCGGGTTACTCGCGAATGTGCGCGAATCACGCAGGCTTCACCAATTGTGGTTTTTCCTTCCAGGGCCACATGGGGATAGAGCACCGTATCGCAGCCAATCGTCACGGTGGCATCGATGAACGTGGTCTGCGGGTCGAGCATGGTCACGCCAGCGTCCAGCCAGTGCTTACGAATGCGCTGGCGCATGACTTGCTCGGCAACGGCTAAATGTTCCCGAGTGTTGACGCCAAGGCATTCTATAGCATCTTCGGCTTGCACGGCCTCCACACGTTTCCCTTGTGTTATGGCGATCTCCACGAGATCCGTGAGGTAATATTCACCCTGCGTATTGTATGGTGTGAGTTGGGCAAGAGCTTGAGGCAAAAACGCGCCATCAACCACATAAGTTCCTACATTGACTTCTTTCGTCAACAATTCATCCGGTGTGGCATCCCGATCTTCGACGATCTTTCTGACTTGTCCATGTGCGTCACGCAGGACGCGACCGTACCCTGTTGGGTCGTCAAGTTGGGCGGTCAAAATCGTAATCGCCGCCCGGTGGACGCAATGGTGCGCTACCAACATGTTCACCGTCGACTCCCGCAACAGGGGAGTATCACCATTAAGAATGACGCAAACCCGAGGGAAGACAGTCTGTTGGGCTGCGAACACCTGCACCGCTTGCTTCACAGCATCACCCGTTCCTCGTTGCTGAGGCTGAAGCGCCACTTCAAAGGGTGGGAGCTCCTTCCGCCTTTCGGCCAAAAACGTTTGGACTCGTTCGGCCTGATGTCCCAACACCACGACCACAGGAAGTCGAGTCATCGATGCCGCCAGACGTACCACATGCCACACCATCGGCTGACCTGCTACCGGATGCAGCACTTTGGCCATCTTCGAGCGCATGCGCTTACCGAGCCCTGCGGCTAGAATGATCACTGCCGTATCGTTCACTCTACCGTTTGCCTCAGGTCGTTGATCGCAAGATTTTCTCATGAGCGGGCTTGCACTTCCACATTTTGCGTGCCGAAAGCAGAATTGGGGGGAGCCTCGAATGGCGGAACCCCAAGGGATTTATTCGCTGAATACAAGCCTCCGGACACGATCAGTTTCATAGCCTCTTCCACGCTTAAATCCACCGAGATGATCTCCCGCTCGGGAACCAATAAAAAGTATCCGGATGTGGGATTCGGTGAAGTGGGCACGTAGACATGGACAAGCGGATCAGGCGTGAGATCTTGAATTTCCTCTCGGGTCTCTCCTGTCACAAAGGCCAAGCAATAATGGCCGTTTTTAGGAAATTGGATCATGACGACCTTATTATACTTTTCTCGCTGCTTAAAGGAGAGAATATCCATCATGGACTTGATGGTTGTATAAATCCCTCGAACAATGGGTACCCGTTCGAGCAATTCCTCCCAGCGCCGGACGATTCGGCTCCCGATAAAATTCGTGGCCATCATCCCGGCCAGAAACACCAACAACACCAAGGTGACAATCCCCAACCCCGGGACATAATAGTCTTCAGTGACCACCTTAGCGAGGACATTTCCCAAGATACTGTCGACCGTGACAAACAAGGTCTTGAGAACCAGAATAGTTCCCCAGATCGGCGTGATCACCAACAGCCCAGTGAGAAAATACCGTTTCAGTGACGCGCGAAAGTGTTTCAAGACTCGATCCACCTATTTCAATCTCAGGCATGTTACAAGCAACCCTGGAAGACTGCAACCCTTTTGTTGAGATTTTCAACGACTTAGACTACCATATCCCTGTGGTGTCTACCTATTCTGGGCCGAAGCGACCGGGACGGGCCAAGCCCAAACGCTCAGGACTTTTCATTACGTTCGAAGGGATTGAAGGCAGCGGCAAGACCAGCCAATGTCACCACTTGGCCACCACGTTGCGGGAACACGGGTATTGGGTGATTGAAACGCGCGAGCCAGGGGGAACACCCTGGGCGGAACAGATTCGCACGCTCCTTCTCTCCCCACAGAATCAGCTTCCTTCCCCGGAGCCGTTGACACCCGAAACAGAAACATGCTTGATCCTTGCCAGCCGCAGCCACCATGTCACACACCTGGTAACTCCTGCTCTCGCGCGTGGAGCAATTGTGCTCTGCGATCGATTCTCGGATTCCACCTTAGCCTATCAAGGGTATGGCCGAGGACTGGACCTGACCCGGTTGCGCCAGATGAACCGATGGGTCACGCATGGGTTAACCCCCCATCTCACCTTTTTGTTCGATCTACCCGTTCGCCAAGGGCTGGCTCGCCGCCGGACAGCCGCCCAACAGAATCGCCTCGATCGCGAACCACTGGCCTTTCATCAGCGAGTCCGGAGAGGCTTTCGTGCCCTGGCCATGCACCATCGCCGGCGAATCGTATCCATCGACGCTCGGAGCACCTTTGAAGCCATTGCCCAACAGATTTTTCACACCGTCTCTCCGCTTTTGGAAGGGCTCACGCAACACCCCCCTTCCTTCGAGTCTCCGGACCGGTGAAAGGGTTTCCCATGCCATTCGCTGAAGTCATCGGGCATGAACGGACCAAACGTCAATTGAGAACCTTGCTCCACCAGGGCCATATGGCTCATGCGTTCCTCTTTGCCGGGGACGAGGCCATCGGCAAGCGCCTCTTGGCCCTTTGCTTCGCACAAGTTCTCTCCTGTGAAAGATTGTCTGAGACGCTGCACCTTGATGCGTGTGGTCAATGCCGGGCTTGCCGGCAAGTGATGGCCGGCACTCACCCTGACGTGTTGCTCATCGAACCAGACTATGAAGCGGCCTATCCCCAAATTAAGATCGAGCATGTTCGTTATGTGGAACAGCATGTCATGTATCGCCCGTTCATCGCGGACTATAAAATCTGTATCATGAATGACGCAGATCGGTTGACCATCAACGCCGCCAATGCCCTGCTCAAAACCCTTGAAGAGCCACCGGATCACAGCCTATTTCTGCTCATTACCAGTCGTCCTGCCGTCCTGCCGGCTACCGTGCGCTCCCGCTGCCTGACATTGACGTGTACGCCTCCCACGCTGGCGCAGGTGGAAAAAGCCCTGATGCACAAACAGGCGCTTCCCCAGGATGATGCGAGGTTTTTGGCAAAATTCACGGGAGGGCGCATTGGCCTGGCCTTTCAACAAGATCTCCAAGCGATTCGCCGGAAATACGAGGAGACTTGGGACCTCCTGTGTACGCTGGCTCGCACCTCGACTCCTGAACTCCTCGAAAAAGCCGAGCAATACGCCAAAAATAATGAAGAGAGTGCCGATCTGGTGATGTGGCTCACCCACTGGCTCCGTGATCTTCTCATTGTCGCCATGGACGGGTCGGAAGAGTTACTCGTGTTTTCTCACCAGGCCGCTACTCTCCGGCGTTGGGCGGCACATCTTGACAAGAATCAGTTGTTCCATTTACTGGAATCAGTTCAGGAGCTCGAACAGGCTCCTAAACACAATCGCAATATGCAACTGACCTTCGAGACTTTTTTTTGGGAACTCCGAGATACACTCGCCCCTTGTCCGGTTTCATAAAGAGGGTGTGTGAATCGATGCGCCATCAATCCCGTATCTCTCAATCCATTTCGATGACTGCTTTGACAGGAGGATACCAATGTCCAAGCCTCGTTCGGCCTTCGAGCCTGCGAACGGCGCCACACGCCGGACAGTGTTTCCCTAGGCTGCGGTGACTCATTGTTCGCGACGCCACGAGGAGGAGAGGAAACGTTTTCCTATGCCTGCACCGGTCTACATTACAACCCCCATTTACTACGTAAACGACATTCCCCATATTGGCCATGCCTATACCACCATCGCGGCGGACGTACTGGCCCGGTTTCATCGTTTGCGAGGACACCCGGTGTTTTTTCTCACCGGACTCGATGAACACGGCCAAAAAGTGCAACAAGCCGCGGCAAAAGCAGGCATCGACCCTCAAACCCATTGTGATCAGTTGGCTCCCCGGTTCATCGAACTGTGGAAAACTCTTACCATCTCTCACGATGCCTTTATTCGGACAACAGACCCCACACATCAAGCGATCGTACAACAGTGCCTCCAAGCGTTGTACGACAGGGGATTGATTTATCAGGCCGAGTATACCGGATGGTACTGCACATTCGATGAACGATTTTGGACCGAAAAAGATGTGGTTCGGGGCTTGTGTCCCGACTGCCAGAGACCGGTCGAGCGACTAAGTGAGCGGAATTATTTTTTCCGGATGAGCCGGTTTCACCAACCCCTGCTGGACTACATTCACGCGCATCCTACCTTTATCCGTCCGACCACCCGCAGCAACGAGGTCGTGGGATTTCTCCAGCGTCCCCTTGAGGATCTGAGCATCTCCCGGCCCAAAACGCGCGTCTCCTGGGGGATCGAACTTCCCTTCGATTCAGACTATGTCACCTATGTATGGTTCGATGCACTTGTCAACTACTTATCCGCGTTGGATTATCTTGCCCCACCCGAAGGACGCGCCACATTCTGGCCGGCCACGGTACATTTGGTAGGCAAAGATATTTTGACGACCCATGCCGTGTATTGGTCCACGATCTTAATGGCATTGAACCTCCCTCTGCCCCGGACCATCTTTGCTCATGGGTGGTGGACGGTCGAAGGAGAAAAGATGTCGAAAAGTCGCGGCAACGTCGTGGATCCCTTTGCCATGGTGAAAGAATTCGGGGCTGACGCATTCCGCTACTTCCTCTTGCGCGAAGTGCCATTTGGCCACGACGGGGATTTTTCGCGAGAGAGTCTAATTAGCCGAATCAACAGCGACCTGGCCAATGGGTTGGGGAATTTGGTGAGTCGGACGGTTACCATGATTCAGCGTTTTGCGAAGGGCCGTATTCCTGCTCCTGTAACCGCAGAAACAGGCCAGCTCGAAGCCGAACTCCAGCAGGCAGCCACGACCTTGCTGCAGGAGAAACTCCCCACTCACCTGGAGACCACGCGGCTGGAATTCCACCGGGCTCTCGAAGCGATCTGGGGCGTAGTCCAGCTCGGCAATCAATACATTGACCGCACGGCTCCTTGGGTCTTGGCCAAAGACCCCGGACGTCAGGCTCGGCTGAACACGGTCCTGTACCATACGGTTGAAACACTCCGCTTCCTCAGCCTGGCGATTGCCCCGTTCATGCCAACGACCGCCCATGCGATCAATGCGCAACTTCGCCTGGGGCTTACCTTTTCCCACGCCGACGACACTGTGCGCTGGGGGGAATTGCCCCCAGGTCAGCCAGTGGAAAAAGGAGCGGCACTCTTCCCTCGGATCTCCACGGAGGCCCAAATTCCTACCACATCCTCCAAAGAGGCCCTGTCCTCTCACACTGGTCAGCCGCATAGCACCGCTTCAGCGCCCCCGCATGATTCGCTTATCACCATCGAGGACTTCCAGCGCATCCACTTGAAGGTTGGGACCATCCTTCAGGCAGAACGAGTGCCGAAATCGCACAAGTTGCTCAAATTGCAGGTGGACCTCGGCACCGAGCAGCGGCAGATCATCGCGGGGATTGGAAAACAGTATGCCCCAGAAACATTGATTGGCCGCACCGTGGTCATTGTGGCGAACCTCAAGCCCGCGAAACTGATGGGGTTGGAATCCCAAGGCATGGTGCTCGCCGCAGGCGACGAAGAGGTCAAGGGCCTAGTAACGATTCAGGAACCTGTGGAGCCAGGGACGCAGGTGAAGTGAGGCTCTTGTTCTCCTACAAGGCGCCTTTTCTGCACTTCGCTTATTTTTTATTCGGGAACGGTTCTCGACGCAGCACATTCAGTATCTCATAGCCGGCATCTCGCGTTCCGAATTGTCCGCATTGCGTTCCAGTTGCTTTACAGCTCACGAGATACTCGCTCGGCAACCCGTTTGGCCTCCTCGACAAATTTTTCACCACGTTCGACAGCCTCAGCCGCATCTTTTTCCTCAATGAGGACATAGTCAGCAGAGTCGGCCTCTTCTCGATCCGCCAACAAA
>RFGT01000058.1 GCA_003696975.1 Nitrospirota bacterium
CGGCAATCCCCAATGTGTGGGGCCGACTTCGCCCATCCAAGACCACAATGTGTACGCGATCGTGTTGCGGATCGATCAGGGTTTTGAGCGTCGCCAGAACTTCCTGATGTTCCGCCGGAGTCAACCAGCATTCATACACGGATTTTTGCCCGCCGGTACTGTACCCTTTCAAAAACTCTCGCACGCGGTGCAGCCGTCTCATATCACTCACGTCGTAGGCAATGAGATACAAACGACGCATGACGGTTCCTAGAATAGAGGTCAGTCAGGTCCAGCCACGCGAAGAAAGCAGAGATCGCTCCTCACGGGAAGGAACGTCGCGATCAAGGCATGAAGCGAGTCATACGCTTCTCGCGTGGTTGGATTCAGCCCATGAGCCAGCATGCTGAAATTCCTGGCCGATTGAATCTTCTTCATGTCCTTTTGCCGTTCGAGGAAGTGCACGCCTTCCGGTTCACCCAACGCAGCCAACACGCGATATGAGGCTTCAAGCGGCAGTTGAAACGTTCCCGGTTGCGATTCATACCCGCGCTGGACAAAGTCCTTTTGGAGCGCTTCCGGTATCTGAGTGGCAGGTACCGCACTCGTTTCACACCCGAGTCGCCGGAAGATCGCCGCTTGGGCGGCCAATTCTAGGGCCCGATAGAGTCGAACCACAGCATCGTCATATTTGCCTTCTTCCGCGCGACGCTCGGCGTTGGCAATCATATCGGCCACGAGATCGGTATGAGGTTGACGGAAATGATTCGTGTGGGTCTTAAGTTGTTCAAGCCACCCCACATTGTGCTCGATCACTGGACAAGCCTCGGCATACAAGATTGTGGGATTGGCCTCCACGGCCTTGCACCACGATCGGAATGCCTGCTTCAGCACACGCAGGGCCTCTTCGTATTGAAACCGCTCCCAGGCCGCATAGCCTTGCGCTACCTGGTGCAACATCACAAACGCCACATGCAGAGGTCCAGCGGTGTACCGTTCCAGCAATCCAGCAAGCACGGTCTGAGCGGCCTCAAATTGATATCGCTCAAAGTAGAGCGCAATCTTCCGTCGTTCCTGCACCGCAAAAAATTGGAAGGGGTCCACCTGCTCGAGCAATTGCTCGGTTCCCGTTACGACTGTCCCAAGCCCGGTTTTGGTGCGCTCACTGCCCCCGACATACGAAAAGGTGAATCCCCGCCCTACCGTGGCCAACGCCAACGCCGCGGACATGGGTTTGGTACCGCCGGTAAAATCCACTAAGACCTCGGACGGTTGGCAGCCCTTGCCCAAAGCCCGGTCGGTACAGACCAACGCCTGCGCGTAGCAGTCTGTTAAATCTTGCGCATCACGTACGATCACATTCTCATTTGTAAACGTCACCTGTTGCGCATGAAGGATGGCTTTGATCGTACCAATCTGCTCGACGCTCTGTTCCGAGGCAAAAAACACCACATGCTGAGCGTGGTGGTGCTGAATGCTCGTGGTAATCGGTTCCAGCGACCCGCCGACTGAAAGGATCAACACCTTGGGAACCCGTGGTGTGGTCACCGGCTCAGCCATTGTCCCACCCTCCATACAGGAGTTGATGCATGTGCGTATCCTAGAAACCCGCTTGGTCGGTTTCAAGCAAAGAAACGTTGCAGCAACGTTTCTCGCTCATGCTCGGAAGTTATCAACGAACTGAGGATCTGTGTGGCTCAGGCGGCAGTTAACCTTTTTCAGGCAACTCTGAACGAGCACGAGAGCGGAAGAGAAGCGTGCACTTAGCTGTGAGTCGAGAGCTCACCCGGACCACATGGCTCGGCAGAACTCAAGCCTCGCCATTTTTCCACCATTTGCCGGTATCGATGGCCGACCAGGGGAGCACGGTGGCGGCGGTCCTGCGCTGAGTCGTCGTCCCGCCGTAGATCACATAGCTTTTGACACGGCGGGGTGAAGGGCTTGTTTCCATGAGTTCTTTGAAGGTGCGCACACCCACAAAAAAATCTTCGGCAATGGTGTGACTGGATTTCGTCTCCACAGCCAGATACATGCGGCCCAGCTCCACAATGAGATCCACTTCCATCCCCTTTCGGTCGCGGAAGAAAAACAGATTGGGCGGTTTCCCTCTGTGGAGCCGGGCTTTCAGGATCTCAGAGGCTACCCACGTTTCAAAGATCGCTCCCCGCAAGGGATGGTATGCCAACTGTTGAGCCGAGCGAATTCCCAAGAGATAACAGAGAAGCCCCGTATCCAGAAAATGGAGTTTGGGGGTTTTGATCAGACGCTTGCGAAGATTCGCGTGCAGTGGAGGGACCCGCCATGTCACATACCCTGTCTCCAGCACGGACAACCATGATTTGGCCGTGGCATGTGTGATCCCGGCATCAGCGCCTAAGGCAGAAAGATTGACCAATTGACTGGTCCGCCCGGCACACAATCGCAAAAAGGTCTGAAAGGCGAGCAAATCGCCAATATTGAGAACCATTCTGACGTCCCGTTCAACATAGGTGCCCACATAGCCGGCATACCAGGTGTCAGGATCAAGACCGCGATCGTAAATTGCCGGAAAGCTTCCCTTCCAAAGGACTTCCCACAAATCGGATGGATGTCTAGGGAACCGACGCACTTCGTCAAGACTCAAAGGGAGAAGTGTCAGAAGTGCGGTCCGGCCAGCTAGAGACTGGCTGATGGAACGCAAGAGCGCAAAATTCGCCGATCCAGTCAAAATGAAGAGACCGGGAACAGGCCGGGCATCCACGATCGTTTGGATATAGGAGAGAAGGTCTGGGGTCCGGTGCACTTCGTCCAAAACGGCCCCATCGGGGTATCCGGCTAAAAACCCGCGTGGATCTTCCGCGGCGAAGGCGTGTACATCGGGCGCTTCGAGAGACACATAGGGTTTTTGAGCAAAAACCGACCGGCACAGAGTCGTTTTTCCGGATTGGCGCGGTCCTGTGATCGTGACAACCGGAAATTTTCCGGCCACCCCTCGGAGGTGTTTTTCCAACACACGCGGGATCATGGGCCGAGTATTATGGAGATGGAGCTTATTGTCAATACAATTATCAATGAGCACCATATGAGCGGCAAGGCCGCTCCCCACGAAAACCCGGTTTCGATAGGGAGTCTCTCCAATTGAACGTAGGGGATTTGTATGTGCGCCTAAATGCCGGATGGCGAGGGCGAGTGCGAACGAGGTACTCGGAAGGGTTATAAAAAGCGCTTCAGAAGATATCGACTGGTCTTAATCCCTTTTTCTTCAGGTCTCATTTCTCACCATGCAGAATTGCGGGAGGTTGAGCCAGGCATAGCTGCCGTCTTAATCC
>RFGT01000059.1 GCA_003696975.1 Nitrospirota bacterium
GGATAGGGACCAATATGGGTCCCAGAGCTCAAGATCCCCGCTGACATTGATATGTTCCCTTGTTGCTAAGTGGTCCGCTCCGACACCTCAAATACGGAATCCTCTTTTCGTTAAATACGGGATCCTCTTTTCGTTCGGTCGCTTTCGTCATCGTCTCCTGATTCCATATACTGGGTGCTGTCGAAATCCGATGGATTTACATAGGAGCGATCAATCTGGGTTGCATCGTCAAAATCAATTTGGGTCGGGGCGTCTGCAGCCGGTACATATATCTGAGTAGGTTCGCCCACATCTTCAGGGTGACCTACTAAGGTGGCATTCTCTGTTTCAACGAGCACGAACCGGTAACGCACGGGACCAAAGTTGATCTCATCACCAGAGGACAGTAAGTGACCCTGCATGCTTACCTGGCGATCGTTAACCCATGTTCCGCTTGTGCTCCCTTCGTCGTAAAGGCGAAAACCGTCCTTTTCTTGCACGATTTGGGCATGATAACGTGAGACACGTCGGTCGGTGAGGATAACATCTGCCAAAGTTATATCTCGGCCGATCTTTGTAACCTCTTTGTAGATGTCTATTGACTGGCTTGCACTCGCACCACCGGCAACCAAAATCAGACGGGCAAGGGCTTCAGTGGTGGGGGGACCTCCGTCTCGGGCACCCATGAATGGCTCAGTCACCGCCTGAATTGTGCCGCCTACGATTTCTGTAGCCCGTTTGCGAACCCTTGGGCTCCGCCATGCAACGATGGCAAAGATGAGAGCTATTAAGCCAAACGCGCCGGAGGCAATGGAAACGTAGGAGAGGCTACGAAATCGTGTTTGCCAATCCTCGGCGGTTTCCTGTATGCGAGCCATGGTGCTTTCCTGTTTACGTGCGGTTTCCGTTGCTTGGGCTGCGATCTTGGCCTCGGCCGCTACCGCAGCCGTGGCTACTTCCATGGCCTGGACCGTAGCCCGTGCATCTGCCGTAGCCCGCATCTCAGCCTCAGCTGCTACCGCAGCCGTGGCTACTTCCATGGCCTGGACTGTAGCCCGTGCATCTGCCGTAGCCCGCATCTTGGCCTCGGCCGCTACCGCAGCCGTGGCTACTTCCATGGCCTGGACTGTAGTCCGTGCATCTGCCGTAGCCCGCATCTCGGCTTCCCGTGCATCCGCTGTGGCGTCCATGTTCGGCGTGGGCGGTGGCGGTGGCTTATCCACGATTATGCCCAAACTCACAGGCTCTGATTCCGCAGTGAGTCCTAGTTCGTCAGTGACTCGGACACGCAGAGTATGCCGCCCTTGGTCTAGATCGGCGATGGGTAGCACGACGCCCAATCGATTCCCTTCTCGTGTCGTCTCCATCCCTTCTAAAACTTTGCCATCGATTGAGAATTCAACATCCTCGACAATTCTCCCGTGCCCGTCTGGCCATGTGATTTCAATCTGTCCAGAGATTGTTGTGGGATCCAATTCGGTCACGGGCGTATTCCAGGAGGCTCCCTTCCGGGTGATAGGCTGCGAACCCGGTTTGAGAACAAGAACATGGGCAGGCAAGATGCGGAGGGGCGGCACAAAACTCTGCGCCTCCTGACGATCACCCGACACATCGATCGCGGAGACGCTGACCTGTTGAGGATTGGGATTATCACTACGATAGACTATCACTCGCTGGCGCTGGCTGGCCTGGATCGTTTCCCAAATGTTGATGGGAATGGGTTCACTGGCGGAGATCGTAAAAGTCTGTCCCCCAGTGATCGCAGCAATGCGTCGCATGTTTGCCCCGGCCTCTCGAACATTGTTACGGAACCAGACAGTGTGAACGCGAACATTAAGCTGATTGGCAATGCGTGGTAAATCCTCAGGCTGGGTGCCGCTGAGCAAGTCGATGCCATCCGAAAAAACCACAATATGACGTTGGAGATTTGACGGGACATTGGCATTTTTGAATTGTTCCAGCGCAAAAAAGATCTGCTGGATCAGCGGCGTCTTTTGGTTGGCCGGGTCCGGACGCATAAGTAAGACCTGGTTGATAACATCTTGGTAGTCCTGAGACCAGGGTGCCAGAACCTGGGGTACGGGCTTATTGTTCTCCCTGCCAAAAGCGATGGCGCTCAGGTAGTCCTTGCCCTCGAGCAGTCGCCGAGACCGGATCAGATCGTTTACAGCAAAGGCTGCCTCGTCCAAACGACTCCTGCCAGTCGCTCCGGGCGCCAGAATATTGCTGGAGGCATCGACTACGATTGCAACTTGAACCCCGATATCCTCGGTCTCATCAGATATGATCTGCCGTCGCTGACCGTCTTCCTCCAACTGTATCTCGGCATTATCGAGGCCGCCTTGTAAACCTTCGCCGAAGATACTCACCTTCACTTGAGGAAATGCAGATGTATCAACGGCGGTGATTCGCAAGCTAACGCCGGAACCTTGGGCTTGCAAAGTCGGAGAAATCAACAATAAGCCCAGGAGGGCAATGAGCAAGAGACTCACCAATACCTTGTTCCCCAGCTTTGAATGTAGCATCACACATCTCTCCTCTGCACCATTGAATCCAGACTCGCATTGATAGTCTGTCCGGGCACATGGATCGTAGCCCCGGGTCTAGATTCAGCAAGGAAGCGTCCGCTCCACCCGCACACTCCACTCACATGACGAACAATGAGCACTAACCCCAAAATCTTTTTTCCTCAAAATCCACGTAATGGATTTGGGATTCACCCTGGCCCGCGGCGATCTGCACCGCAATACGATGCCGCCTTGCCCCCCAAATGCGGGAGCGTCTCTTTAGTGACACGCGAAGTTCCACCGTATGTTCCTGTCCGAAATCCACAAAAACGGTATCTTGCGGCAAGGTGTAGCTGAAGGCGTCAGATGCCTCCCCCCAAAGGGAGACCGTAAAGCTGAGGGGTCCATTAGACAGATTATGAAGAGAGACGCGGATCGTCATTTCACTGCCAGTTTGCTGAGATTCCACTTTCGATGTGAATGCCACGAATTGCTTCACCCGCACTGAAACAGGACGACTTGCCCACATCGGACCAGATTCAGCCTCTCCTTCTAAATCAGCCAACGAGACCTTGAGCTTATAGTTGCCCGCTCTACTCAACGGATGTCGAGGCGGGGACAGATAGACGTTACACTGATGTTGCTCACCGCCCGCAAGCCGAAATTGAGTATTAGATAGTGATATCCACGCTGGCGGAACATTTTCTGCTTTCAAAGCTAACATGGCAGGCTCATGCCCCAGATTGATCACGACAACGGGAATCGATTCAGTCGTTCCGGGCTCCACATAATAGGTTGTATCCGCTGGGCTATAGAAGCCGATCAATTGATTGTCGGAGAGAATGGTAATATCCGCCATACTCACCTCTTCATCCAGGGACGCAACGTGAATTTTCCTTGGATACGACGACTCGTCGGCAGAACGAAGCCCTTGATGAGACGGTTGCAGGGCATCTCCCATGTTGGTCTTCGTTTTTTCAGGCTGGAGCGGCTGAATTCGCAAACGAACACGCCCGACACGCATGACCTGCCCGACCTGCCATGGAATCGGTTTTTTCGATGGGATGCGCTCGTCCTCTAGAAATGTACCATTTGTGCTCCCAAGATCTTTGACCAACACCTGATCTGCCTGACGCTCGATCACCAAGTGCTGGCGTGAAGCCTTAGGATCCCGCAAAACAAGCTGGCATTCGGCACTGCGTCCGACCAGAAGAACAGGTTCGGTCAGAGGGCAGTTCACGATCTGGCCATCTGGGTACCGGACCTCAATTTGGTAGCCCCGTTGGCTACGAAGATTTGATTCCGCCGCACTGGATGCCCATACATTTCCCAACGTCGTCGACGCTGGTTTTTGTCTGGAAACGCGTTTGCTCTGCGCCGGTCGGGTCGCTAACAAGCCCTTGTAGATCTCAAGAAATCGCACCTGTTCGTGAGGCTCGACTAGGCGGGCAAGTAAGTGCAATGTCTGTTGGACATCTTCTTCTATTCCATCACCAACTGGGAGAGACGATTTCCCCATCCACGCCTTCATGGAATTGAGTACGTCATGGGCGTCGCGCTGTGGCCAATGCCGGATAGCGAGGCCCCCAGGGTCAAGTTCAAGTGACTGACCAGCTTCAGAAACGATCCTGTTGGTCAAA
>RFGT01000060.1 GCA_003696975.1 Nitrospirota bacterium
GAACAGGAATATTATTTATTCTGAAAACATATCCTGGACAGATCCCGTTGGCGAAATTTCCCCACCACAGTCACTGGGGACCGAAAGAGATCGCCAATGAAAAACACATGCCTGCCAGCCTGAATCACGACGAGACCCAGTCCTCGCACAAAACCTCTGTCTGCTCGAGCACCAGATCAGTGGCCTTCTCCTGCATGTCCGGTGGGTAGCCATACCTGCGCAGGATGCGCTTGACCAGCACGCGCAGTTGCGCCCGTGCATTCTCCCTCTTGCTCCAGTCCACAGAGACGCTCTTACGCACCCTTTCTACCAGCTCTTGGGCAATCTTCTTCAGCGTTCCATCCCCCAACACCTGAACCGCACTGTCGTTGGAGGCCAACGCATCGTAAAAAGCCGCCTCGTCGTCGGACAAACCCAGCTTCTCCCCACGTTGCGCCGCCTCGCGCATCTGCTTGGCGATGGCGATAAGCTCTTCAATAACCTGCGCGGCTTCAATGGCCCGGTTGTGGTACTTGTTCAGCGACTGTTCAAGTAATTCGGAAAACGCTCGCGACTGCACCACGTTCTTGCGCAGGCGAACCCGGATTTCATCCTGAAGGAGTTTCTTCAGCGTCTCCACAGCCAGGTTCTTCTGGGGCAAGCCGCGCACCTCTGCAAGAAACTCGTCGGAAAGGATCGAAATGTCCGGCTTCTTCAAACCAGCGGCAGCAAAAATGTCCACCACCTCACGTCCCGAAACAGCCCGCGACACGAGCTGGCGCACCGCTGCCTCGATTTCCTCCGGCGTGCGCTCGGCCGCACTCACCGTCGCCTTGAGGAGCGAGGCGCGAATCTCCTGAAAGAGCCCAACCTCGTCGCGGATGGCGAGCGCCTCATCATGCGGCACCGCCAGGGCAAAGGCCTTGGAAAGCGCTGCCACGGCTTGCAAATAGCGCTTCTTTCCTTCTTCCTGCGCGAGGATAAAGTCCATGGCTTCGGCAAGGCCCTGCAAGCGGGCGGCTGGATCGGCGGCAAGCAGCCGTTTGTAGTCGAAACCATGCAGGATGCCGGTGACGATTTCGTATTTCTCCTTCATCACCGCCACAGCCTCGGCCTGGTCAATCGCCGCCTTGCCACGGCCGCCGCTGTCAGCGTAAATCGCGAGCGCGCGCTTGAGTGAATTGGCAATGCCGAGATAGTCCACGACCAGCCCACCCGGCTTGTCGCGGAACACCCGGTTCACCCGTGCGATGGCCTGCATCAGGTTGTGGCCGCTCATCGGTTTGTCGATGTACATCGTGTGCAGGGGTGGCGCATCAAATCCCGTAAGCCACATGTCGCGTACAATCACCAGCTCCAGTTCGTCGTCCGGGTCCTTGAAGCGCCGGGCAAGATAGTCGCGCGCAGCCTTGTTGCGAATATGAGCCTGCCAATCGGACGGATCCGATGCGGAACCGGTCATCACAACCTTGATCCTGCCCCTGGCGTCATCGTCGCTGTGCCAGTCGGGGCGCAGCGCGACAAGGGCCTTGTACATCTCCACACAGATGCGCCGGCTCATGCAGACGATCATGCCCTTGCCCAGCATGGCCTCCCGCCGCCGCTCCCAGTGGCTCACCAGATCTTCCGCCACCAGGCGTATGCGCCTCTCTGCCCCGACCAGTGCTTCAAGAGAGGCCCATTTGCTCTTCATCCGCTCGCGGCGGAGCGCATCTTCCTCGTCTTCCGTAATCTCCTCAAAGGCCTCGTCCAGCCTCGGCTTCTCCACCTCGTCCAGGTCGATCTTCGCCAGCCGGCTTTCATAATAGATGGGCACGGTGGCGCCGTCCTCGACGGCCCGCTGGATGTCGTAGATCGAGATATAGTCGCCGAAAACGGCACGGGTGTTGCGGTCGTCCTTCTCGATGGGCGTGCCGGTAAAGCCGATGAACGAGGCGTTGGGCAGGGCGTCGCGCATGTGGCGCGCAAAGCCGTCGATGAAATCGTATTGACTGCGGTGCGCCTCATCGGCGATGACCAGGATGTTGCTGCGCTCGGAAAGGGTCGGGAAGGAATCCCCCTTGTTTTCGGGGAAGAACTTCTGAATGGTCGTAAAGATCACACCGCCGGAGGCCACCTGCAACAGCTCCCGCAAATGTGCACGGCTCGCCGCCTGCACCGGTGTCTGACGTAGGATTTGGCGGTTCGCCGTGAAGGTTCCGAAGAGCTGGTTGTCCAGGTCGTTGCGATCGGTGATCACGACGATGGTCGGGTTTTGCATGGCCGGATGGCGGATCACCTTGCCGGCGTAGAAAACCATCGAGAGGCTTTTGCCCGATCCCTGTGTATGCCAGATGACGCCGGCGCGCCGGTCGCCAAATTTCGCATGATACTCCCCCAAAGGGTCCTGTACCGCAAACGGGTCTGCAGCCTCGGCCTCCTGGAACCGACCATAGAGAGCTTCTGCGTCACCCTCAACGCCGCAGGCGATAAGCGTGGAAGCGAGCGCCTGATTGACCGCGTGAAACTGGTGATAGCCAGCCGCCTTCTTGACAATGCCCGCCGTGCCCTCGTCCGCCTGCTCAAAGGTGACGAAGTTAAGCACATAGTCCAGAAAACGCCGTGGCTCGAACAGGCCGCGGATCAGCGTCTTCATGCCGGGCTGCAGCACGCCCTCGCTCTGCTTGTCGTTGCCCGGCTCACGGTAGAGATCCGAGCCTTCGATCGTGCGCCAGGGCATGAAACGATCCCAACCGGAAGTGATCGTGCCGAAGCGCGCCTGCATCCCGTCGGAGATCACAAGCAGCTCGTTAGCGGTGAAAAGCGACGGGATTTCCTGCCTGTAGGTTTGCAGCTGATTGAAAGCGGCCCGCAGTGTGGCCTTTTCCGCACCCGGGTTCTTGAGTTCGACGACCACCAGCGGCAGGCCGTTGACGAAGAGCACAATGTCCGGCCTGCGCTCGCGCTTGTTTTCGACCACGGTGAACTGGTTGACCGCCAGCCAGTCGTTGTTTGCGGGGTTGTCGAGGTCGAGCAGCCACACCTTGCCGTGGTGTTCCCCTTCCGGCCCCATCCAGGAGACATCCACGCCGTCGGTAAGCATCCGATGAAAGGCCCGGTTGTTCTCGATGAGGGCCGGGCTCTCCGGCGTGAGCACCTTGCGCACGGCCTCCTCGATGGCCGCGGCAGGCAGCTCCGGATTGATCCGCTCCACCGCCGCCCGCAGCCGCCCCTTGAGCACCACATCCGCGTAGCCCTCCCGCTCCGGGCGTGCGCCATCGGGCGCGATATCC
>RFGT01000061.1 GCA_003696975.1 Nitrospirota bacterium
CCGGGACGCTTCAGCCCCCATCGCGGTGGGACACCGACCCGCGGGATGACCCGCTCCCTTCAACTACCGAATCCGCAGGATCTTGGCCACGGTTTCAGTGGCCACATCTTCCACGGCCTCTGCTGCTCGATCTGCTGAAGAGAGGAACGAGTCCGGGAGCGATGAATTCCCTTTCGTCTGCGGGGGCGGGGCCGCCTTTGCAGCACGAGGTTTCCGAATGAACCACATCAAGGCGACTCCTTTTCTCGACATACAAATCGTCTTCCAACCTGTCGAGAGTTCTATCGGTCTCGCCCCGGCTTTCTTAATTGCAAGATACCCCAGAAGTCATTCATTCGCTCCAAGGCTCTTGCTGGGGAAATAGCGATAAAGGCACCTCCTGACCCTTCAACGATCCGCCACATGCTCTCGCTTGAGTTTTTCTCTGGTTTCTGGCAACCCGGACAACGCCCTATGGTGGTCCACTATGGATGTTTCCTGGTCCAGCAGTCCGAGCACCGATCAGTTTCTTTCTAGAACAAGGCCGGCCTTCTGCTGGGTGCGCCTGCGGGCGACGGCAAGCGTAATCCCTTCATAGACTTTCCATGCGGCTTCCGACCAACTCGGATCAAACGGTGCGCCGCGAAATGCGGCTTCCGCTGCTTTTTTTTCGTCATGGGTGAGAGGTCGAGGATGTTCAAGTGTTGCCCGCATAGGAACCTCCTCACGGCTTGTAGGCCAACGGCCGCGGGGCTTGTTCCGCAGCGATCCGCCGGCCACAGTTAATACACGCATACAGAAGAATGGCTAACCCCACATGAAAATCGACGGCCCGTTCCAGAACCATCGCCCCTTGACATTTGTCACAGATCCGCATGGGTCACCTTCTTCGTTCCAACACCACAATTTCAACTGACACTTGCTTGAAGAAAGGAGCAAGGTTTGTGCCGACTCTTCTCTGCTTGGTCCGTTGTGGCTCCAAAAGCGGGTAACCGCGCGAAACTTTCCTCATTGCATGGAAGGCCGCGTGGATAGAATACTTCCGTTCGACAAGCAATCCTGTGAAGATTTTTGACAGCCGCCGATCCTTTCAAGCAGGAAATATTTTTGTTTCCCTTTTTATTCAATGAGTTAGGCTCAACACCGCATTTTGCCAAAAACATCGACACTCAACGGGTATTGAAGCCCTCACCTTTTGGATCAGCGGAAGACCAGTCAGACAGCACAAATGGAGGGTGTCGTTCCCCGCAAGTCGGCGAGGCACGAGAGAGGACCTCATCGGCTCGACAAGGAATTCAAGACCTCAGCAGTTTATCTTTTGACAAAACGGATATGGTCCTTGTACGCATTGATAGCCGCTTCCAATGCGGCTGCCCCGAGGGGAATATTCGCTTCCAGGGTTTCCTCAACGGCTGGGTCGTCGATGACGACCTCGTATTTCTCGTGAAGATTGGTTAAGACCACACCCTGCATAGCTTGCCGAGGAAGATAGATTTCCTTCCACACTTCCTTTTCGACTAAGCACACATCGCGAAAGCGCTGATAGAGCAAAGTGAGTCGCTCTTGATCCATCTCCTGCTGCATAGGCACCCTCTCACACGACGATTCACATTACACGTCCGTATTCCGTGACAGTCCATATCCCCCACCTCCCGGCGTGTCAATCCGGAGTCTATCCTTGGCCTGTACGGTCAGGCTGACCTTGCCAGGTAGTACCTGCTCTTCTTGACGGCGAATGAGCACATTTCTCCCTTGTTGCCCAGGCCGGCCTCCAGCCAACCCATAAGGTTGAGTCTGACGCCGATCGGAGAGAATGGTGACCTGGGCGTCGTGCAAGAATTCCAGTTCCCGGGAGAGTCCGTCTCCACCTCGCCACCGACCGCACCCGCCTGATCCCCGGCGAATCGCGTACCGGGTCACTCGAAGGGGATAAGCATATTCCAACGCTTCGACGGGTGTATTCAGCGTGTTTGTCATATGGGAATGAATGGCACTGGCGCCATCCCATCCTTCCCCGGCTCCCATCCCCCCGCCGAGGGTTTCATAATAGGCAAAGGCCCGTTGCCGGATAGGGTCCCACCCACCCACCGTCACATTATTCATGGTTCCTTGACTGGCCGCAGGAATACGGGATGGACAGACCTGAGCCAACGCCCCAAGGAGCACATCTACAATACGCTGGGCTGTTTCGACATTTCCACCTGCCACGGCAGCCGGCGCCCTGGCATTCACAACTGTCCCTTCCGGAGCCACGACGCGAATAGGAGCTAGACACCCGCTGTTCGCCGGCAGATCGTCTCCCACGAGACATTGGAGTACATACGCAATCGCCGAAAGAGTGATCGCAAAGACCGCGTTGATGTTGCCCGCCCGCTGGGCGTCCGTGCCTTGGAAGTCGATGATCATCTCATCGCCATGCACCGTGATGGTCACAACAAGCCTGACGGGATGTAGACTAATGCCATCGTCATCAAGCCTATCCTCGAATCGCCAGGTACCATCCGGCAACTCAGCGATGAACTGCCGGACCATCCGTTCTGCATAGGCGCACAGACGGGTCATGGCATCCCGAACATGAACGTCCCCAAAGCGCGCCACGATGGCCTGCAAGCGGGCAATCCCTATCTGATTAGCCGCGATCTGGGCCAACAGATCACCGGCCCGCTCTGCTGGTGTTCGCACATTCGCCAGGAGGATATTCCAGAGATCGCGATCAACTTGCCCCCCACGCACTAACATGACGGGAGGAACCACCAGGCCTTCTTGAAACACTTCCCGGGAGAGCGGCATCGACCCTGGTGACATCCCGCCGACATCTGCATGATGGGCTCGATTCGCCACAAACCCCACAAGCGTGCGGCTGTCTGCATTTGAAGAAAAGACTGGAGCCACTAAGGTCATATCCGGCAAATGCGTGCCGCCTTGATAGGGATTGTTGACAATGGCCATGTCCCCAGGGTCCAAGGAGACTGCCTGCAAGCACGCCTGCACGGAGAGGGGCATGGCTCCCAGGTGTACCGGGATATGCGCCGCATGAGCAATCAACAACCCCCGGTCATTGAACACTGCGCAGGAGAAATCCCGACGTTCTTTGATGTTCGGTGAAAAAGCCGACCGTTGGAGTCTCCCCCCCATCTCTTCAGCTACCGAAGCTAAGAGATGGCGAAAAACTTCAAGCGCGATGGGAGCCGTCATGGTTCTCCTCCAATCGTTATCAGGAGATTCTGATAGCCGTCAACGCAAGCCCGATCACGCTCGGGCAGCAGGATAGTTGTATCCTGCTGCAAAATCAGAGCTGGCCCGTGGAGAGTCGTGCCGGGCAGCAGGTTTTCCCGTGCATACTGGGGCACCGTGACCCATTCCGACCCCACCAGCGCGGATGACCAGCCAACCATAGCCTCTCCAACCTCCGCTCGCTCCCACGTGCCACGCGGCAACGGCGGAGCGGCTATCTGACCGATGGCACGAACGCGCACGTTGACAATTTCCACTGGAGCTGATGGATCGCAATAGCCATATCGCCGTTGATGGAACGCTTCAAACGTGTCGCGAAACGCCGAGGACCATGGAACCGTTAATTCAAACGATTGCCCGACATACCGCACGTCCAACTCAACCACAATATTCCCGCTATCGGATCCGATCCCATGATGAGCGAGATCTTTCCAGGCGTGATTGACCAAGGGCGTGAATGCTCGTTCCAGTTCACAGGGATCACAATCTCCCGGCAGCATCACCGTCTGGACGTAATCAAGCCCCACGGGCGCCGCCAACATCCCATAGGCAGAAAGTATCGAGGCATGCCAGGGGATGAGCACTTGCCGAATTCCCAGCGCTCGGGCAAGCGCGCAGGCATGCAATCCGCCTGCGCCACCAAATGAGACAAGAGTATACTCGCGAGGGTCATGCCCGCGTTCCACGGAAATCACTCGGATCGCCCGTTCCATCTGGGCGTTCACAATCTCGAGGATACCACGTGCAGCGGCACAGCCGGGGTGCCCCCGCATCGGTGATAAAGCCAGATCAGCTTCAAGTCGCGCCAACGCCTGAATCGTCGCGCCACGGTCAAGCGGCATGCGGCCTCCCAACAGGCCCTGTTGCGGCAAGCGCCCCAGACAATAATTGGCATCGGTTACCGTGGGGACGTTTCCGCCACGTCCGTAGCAAACGGGACCAGGATCAGCGCCAGCGCTGTCTGGCCCCACACGAAGGGCCCCACCGCGATCTACCCGGGCACGTGATCCTCCGCCCGCTCCCACGGTATGGATATCCAGCATAGGAACCCGGATGGGCCACCCGTCAATTTCCGAGTCAGTGGTAATAGTAGGGCTGCCATCAACCAGCGACACATCCGTGGAGGTGCCCCCCATATCAAAGGTGATGATCCGAGCAAAACCCGCTTGCCGAGCAACATGGGCAGCCCCAATCACTCCGCCAGCCGGTCCTGAAAGAATCGAGCGAACCCCTCGCTGACGAGCGTGGGCCATGGACAACCGGCCGCCGTTTGACTGCAAGATATGGACAGGAGCGGGATGAACCGCCTGACAGAGCCGGTCCAAATAGCGATTCAAGACGGGTGAGACATACGCATTCACTACGGTTGTCGCTGCGCGCTCATATTCGCGAAACTCCGGCACAACCTCATGCGAAGCTGACACGAACAATCCTGCCTGGCGCAGTGCGTGCGCTACTTGCTGTTCATGGGCCGGATTGGCAAACGCAAACAGCAAGCAGACAGCCGCAGCCTCGACCCCGGTCCTCTGAATGTGTTGAAGCTGCGCTTGCCATGTTGAATCGAGCGCAAGCGGCAGGAGAACCCGACCGGTATGATCTATCCGCTCTGAAACCTCGACGCAGAGATCCGAGGGAACCAGGGGACGCGGGCGGACACCTTTCCAATCGTACAGGTGACGCCGATTCTGGCGGCCAATTGTCAAGAGGTCGCGAAACCCTCGGGTCGTCACAAACGCTGTAGGAGCACCCTTGCGTTCCAGAAGCGCGTTGGTGGCTACCGTGGACCCATGAACGATTACCACAGAGTGAAAGTCAGGACAGTGCGCCGCCAATCCACTTAAGACAGCATCGGCGGGATGAGCTCGGGTCGAAAGGAGTTTGAGGGCATCCAGGCTTCCCCTCACCCCGTCA
>RFGT01000062.1 GCA_003696975.1 Nitrospirota bacterium
ATGGGGATGAGATAGTGAAAGAAATAACCTGCTTGCGTGTACGACCCAAAAAGATTCGTCCGATGCCCCGGCGCGCCTTCAGCGATGGTGTTGTCTTTGATCTGTTTCCAGTGAAATTCATGCTGGAAAGAAAACCCGCGCCATTTGAAGGCCGCTTCTTCCACAATGCCTTCAACTCGAAATTGACCGTCTGCAGCAGCCGAAGGTTTTGTAAATCCGGCCAAATTTCCACATCCGCTTGAAGACCATCGCGTACATTTCCCGATCGTCGTATAGACACCGACAGCGAGGCTTCCTGCCGGCTGCGTATGATATTTGACGTCACTTTGGGAAAACTTTAAATCACGGCCTAAGAAATTCCATTGGAACCGCCCCATCCACATCATATTGGCATCATCATTTTTTTCCAATCCACGTCCTGCTCCCGTAAAAACGCCGACATAATACCGTGAGTCGACCATCGTTCCTGGAAACAAATGCCCATACACCATTGCCCCAATCTGACGATCAATTGTAAAGATACGATTGACAATCGATCGCTCGACAAATTGCTGTTTGCCTGACGAGTCGACCCGTTCGCGGTTGTAATTGACCTTCCATTGGCCGATCCGGAGTTGGAGCCATTTGAACCGTTCGATCATGATCCGCCAATCGATAAGTCGGGTAGACGCCTTCTCAGAATCGTCATCGAAATCCCGTCCCGGTTGAAGATCCACCTCAAAATAGTACTTGATCCATGGGCGGAACCCATGCCCTCCGATCTTCATTCGGACTCGACGAAGCTCAAACGTGCTTTCCGGGTTGTCGGAAAAAGCGGCGGCATTGCGAGGGTCGGAACGCTCCGGATAGGTCCATCGGCCCTGAAATCTCCACTGAAGAGCCGTCTTCCATTTGCCATCGAGCGTTTCCAGAGTAAAGCCTTTTTTGCCCCATCCGACCTTGACCGGAAAGTCCTTTTTAAGTTTTTCTCGTTCATCCGCCTCTTCCTTTTCTTTGGCGGCTTGAATACGAACCCAATCTTCCTTGGTGATTACGCCTTTTTCGCGTAAAACATCAACCAGCGTATCACCAGATCGTGCTGCAGGTGCATTGGTAAGTATGAGCAGGCAAACAATTCCGAGAAGCCCAATCCATGAACGTTGAGCCGGCATCAGTCGCTCCTCCTTGAGTAACGAGTACATTTTCGTGAATGAAAAAGTTAACCTTGAGACGACATTACTTATTTTTCGTTACATGTTGGTTACGAGGGAATCACGATATCGTAAATTCTGCCTTTCGCGTGTGTGCAGATTGTCCGGAGGAGGCGGTTGGAGTTTGTCAAAGCTTTAAAAGAACGGTTAGCACTTAAGTGAAACCTTCACTAAGAGAGATTGCTCTCGAACAAGCTGGGCAAGAGACCGGAAATGCCGCGAAGAAAAAGAGATAACAATTGTGGAGCGTTCGTCAGCACATTCAACGACCATTCGCTGAATAGGGTGGCGTATGAGTCTCAGGGGATGAAGGGGGATCCCCTTCCTGGATTGTTAACGCTGGGGGAGTGGGCGCTTTTTAGAGAAGTGGTGGAGTCCCAATCCTCGCCGAAAATGCCGCCGTTTTTCCGGGGGTAAGTTTCGCCATTTTTTGCGAAGCTCATGCCGTCGTTCAGGTGGAAGGCTTTTAAACCATTTGCGTTTTTGGCGAAGGGCTTGGCGCACTTCAGGAGGAAGCTGGCGGAACCGTTCAAACCGCCGGCGGATGCGGTTCTTCTGCTCAGGAGATAATTGCTTCCAGCGCTGGAAACGTTCGCGAGCGCGCTGGCGTTGCTTGGGAGAGAGTGTTGCCCAGCGCTTGGCACCTTTCTGCAAGCGCCGTTGTTTAGCTGGAGACAACTGATCCCATGAGTCTTGAAACGGGTGGAGAACCCGTCGCTCAGTGGGGGTGAGTTGGCCCCAGGGGATACCAGAGGAACCTGACTCGGCTAAGACAGACCAGGGGATCATGCTCACTGTGAAGACAAACAGAACGAGAAGACGCAATATTCCCTGCTTACTCATTGAAAGTCCTTGCGAGGTGTAGAAGATGCCTCTGTTGGCGAGGGATCACTTGGCGAGGGCTCATTGTCCATCGGTTGGGCTGAAGGAGGTCTTCTTTCCTGTCCACTCATCTGGTCAGGCGTCGTGAATACTCGCTCTGAAGAAGACACCCTCGGTTCCATCAACTCAAGAGGATCTATCCACTGCCCCTCTGGGGTTTCCCAGCTTCCCAGAAACTCCAGCAATTCAAGGCTTGCCGACTCTGCGGGATCTGTTGATTTGGCATCTCCCGGAATAAGACATCCAAGTAAGATACCCCCGACCATGAGCCACCTAGCTCGCCTGGTCATGCTCTGCGAGCCACCCATAAAAATCTAAGTCCTCATAGAAGTCGAAAGTCTCCGTTGAGACGAGCAGGTCGATGTCTTCAACAGGGGGAATCGAACCAATCTCTACGGGATTGAAGACACTCCCCCACCATAGGGTAAGGACTACCAGTGCGGTACAGGTAGTCGCGGCCCATGAGACAGGCCAGAGCCAAAAGGGTCTCTTAGGGTTCACTAGCAGCGCTTCCTGTCTGGCTCTTTGCAAGCGCGCCACAGTGGAAGCATCCAAGCATTCGACACTTGAGTTGAGGTGCTGCTTAACCAACTCGATAAAGGTCTGTTCGGCGTCGTGGTGCTTCATGGCCAGTAATCCTTCAACTGGGCTCGGAGAGCATGGATGGCTCGAGAATAATGGGTCTTCACACTGCCCTCAGAACATTCCATGATCTTGGCCGTTTGGGCGACATCAAAGCCTTCCCAGGCTCGGAGCAAAAAAGCTTGTTGTTGGCGAAACGGAAGATGGTGCAAGGCTGTCTCCAACGCTGCCATGGCACGGGTCCGATCCACCTTATCACCTGGGTCTGAAACGGCTGGATCGGGGATCTCCGGCAGAGGATCATGACTGTCACCTAAGTCTGAGCTAGAGTTCAGCGATAACCATGCTCGCCAGCGGCGGCGGATCCAATTCCGGCGGTGCCAGTCTCGGATCCGGTTGTGAAGGATCCGATAAAATAAGGGTGCCCATTCCGATTCCTCCCGCCTCGCATACCGTTCCACCAATTTAATCATGGTGTCTTGGACCAAGTCCAATGCATCATCGTGATCACCGATTGCCAAGTGAGCTATCCGGAAGGCGCGGCGCTCCACACCTGCCAGAAATTGGTCCAAGGCTTGCTGGCGAGGTTCCAGAGCGCAATCCTCCCGTCTTACTCTGCTTATGTCTCATACAGAGACAATTTAGTGATGCGAGTCCATGGTCTGACCATTATAGGGTGACCTCTCTCACCGATGGCCTCTCCGATGGTGAGGCCGATGGATACGATTGGGCAGACTTGCCCGTCCCCTCATAGAACCCCGTCGCTGCATGAGGCGATCTCCTCGTCGATCCAGGCGAGTGTTGATCCGATCGCCTCGCCGATCGAGCCGCCGCTCAATACGATCCCCTTTGCGATCCAAGCGAGTATCGATATAGTCGCCTCGGCGATCAAGGCGTCGGTCAATCCGGTTCCCACGGCGTTCGAACCGTCGCTCGATGCGATCCCCTTTGCGATCGAGACGATCCGCCAATTGGTCTCGCCCAGCCTCTCGTGCTTGTTCCGCTCGTTGATCAAGTCGGTCGTTGATGGCTGCCCCTCGGCGGTCCAACCGTCGTTCAATGCGATCGCCTCGCCGATCGAGCCGCTGCTCAATGCGATCGCCTCGCCGATCAAGCTGGCGATCAATGCGATCCCCTCGGTAATCCAAGCGGCGATCAATCCGGTCGCCAAGGTGGTCCAACCGATTATCAAGCCTGTTGCCTGACGACTCTTGACCCCAGGCGGGACTCGTCCCTGCGAGAGTCAACATCATGATCCCCATCATCCCCCACAGAACTGACTTGCTCATGAGACACCTCCGGTTGAGAGTTATAGCACACAGTTGGTTATCGCTTTTTTTAACGCAGAACGCCTTTTGAGGTTGACACAGGAAAATCCGCGAAATGACTCGGCGATTTGCTGCTACTTTTGAAGGTAAAACAGAGCCGTTTGCACAGGATTGCGAAACAAAAGGGGAATAAGGTACAGAAACGTACAGCATTGTTCAGCATTGGTCTGTGAAAGGGAATGAAAATGATGTTTGTGTTATCCAACATCCGAACGTTGTATGATGGCACCTCTGCAACCTCACAAGCGATTCACGAATACGTCGATGTGTGGATTGCCGGGGGAAAAATCGAAGCACTGGTTCCTCACGACCCGAAGCGTCCCGCCGGGCCAGATGTACGGCGAATTGATTGTTCCACCTATACCGTGACTCCGGGCCTAATTGATTGTCACAGTCATGTCACCATTTGCGGGATTCGGCCTGAAGAGTTGGAACGGATGAACTCCCAAGCCTGGTTGCTGTATGCCGAGCGGATTTTGTACACGACATTGGTGGACGGCGGTGTGACCACGCTTCGCGATGTGGGAGGGGCCACGCATTTTCTCAAACGGATGGTGGAGGAAGGAGTTATCATTGGCCCTAGGCTGAAGATTGCAATTTGCATGCTTTCCACCACCGGAGGGCATGCTGACTTTCGCGGGCCGGACCGCTGCCATTCGGAGGTGTCGCGACTGTGGCCACCGGGGCCAGGGCGTCCGGCGAATATCGTGGATGGGCCATGGGAATGCCGGAAGCGAGTGCGTGAGATTGCGGCTTGCGGGGCTGATTTGGTGAAAATTTGTACAAGTCCCGGGGTGGTCTCACCGTCGGACAAACTCGAAAATCGGGATTTTACACGGGAAGAAGTGGAAGCGATCTGTGATGAAGCTGCCGGGAGGGGTCTCTCGGTGGCGGCGCATGCGCACAGCCGGCAGGGCATTGCTTTAGCCATTGCCTGTGGCGTACAGGATATTCAGCATATTTCCTTTATGGATGAAGCCTTGGCTGAGCAAGCGTATGTGAGGGGATGTACGGTTACGCCCACATCCTGGGTTGGCCGTCTGTTGAGCCAGGAGGCGGACTTGAGCCCCTTTGTTCGAGAGAAAGTGCACCAAGTCGTCCAGGCGCATGCCCATGCAGTCCGTGTCGCTCATGCCAGTGGATTGCGGATCTTGGCTGGGACAGACCCGATTCTCTCTCATATGCATGGACGAAATTACATGGAACAGGTCTCGCTTATCGAAGATGGAGTGTCTCCACTGTCAGCCTGGTATGGGGGAACAGGCCTGGCCGCTGAGCGTATTGCTCAAACAGATACCGGCAGAATTGCCCCAGGTTATCGCGCAGATCTGCTCATTTGTCGGGGCAATGTGCTGGAGCAACCCGCGCTGCTTGGGCAGGGGGGGTTGGTTGAAGTCATTAAAGACGGAGTTGGCTATCGTGGCGGGATACCTGAAATCCCACACCGCACATTCGTAACCTGTGTTCATGAAGTCGTAGGACGAGACGATCGGTCATGAAGGGGGCGTGATCTCTGGAGTCGAAAAATCTCGGATAGGGTCTTCTCGCAAGTCCACAACAAGCTCTCCTTTAGGAGAAAAGAACCCCTGCCCGTCAATTTGCACGATGCCATTACAGTTGTCTTGGAAGAATTCGAGAATCCAGCCGTTAAAATCATACCCTTCTTCCGTAATATCTTGTTTGATCAATCGGGTGGTGGCAATGAAGCGAGCCCGCACGACAAATTCCCGCGCGAGTTGTGCTTCTTCATCTCCGAAAGCAGCGAGTTGGCCGCTGAATCCCTTTTGTTCTTGCTCAAAGACATCCTTATACGTGCCCCGATCCCGAATACAGAACAGTTGAATAGGCTTTCGTTCCCGATGGTAGCCCAAGGCCACTTGGACCCATGCCCAATCATCAAGCGCTTCTGGATCCATTTTAGGGATGAGAGGAACTTGACCTCGAGACTTCAAATAGTCAAGCAATAAACGAAGCGGAGGCGGTTCCTGACGCTGGCAGAACACCCGGCAATACATAAACTCGTTACCCAACTGATCGGATTTGGCCAGAGAGAAGACGGGAAGTTCTTTCGCCATAGATCACTTGCCTCCAATAGCATGAGTGATTATTGTAGGTTTCCTAATTTATCGTGTTCTCTTTGCTCCCCGCAAGCGCCGCGATTCTCGCTGCGAGGACTTGTGGGCAAGAAGAAGTGAGCACTGTTTTGTAGTTGACAGGGTGTGGGGGTTTCTGTACACTCTCCGCCCGTCTTTTAAATAAAGAAAAAAGTGACAACGTGTATCTCGCAGGGTGAAGCAAGCTTGTCCGCATCAGGTGAGCCTACAATCATCATATTTATTC
>RFGT01000063.1 GCA_003696975.1 Nitrospirota bacterium
CCATCCTGATAGTCGATCTGCGCGTGATGTCGTGACACCTTCTGGTGTCCGTCGTCTAGGTGAAGGAGGGAATCGGCGGCGCGACCAATCGTGACGAGATCCTGGGACAAAATGAAAATCCGTTCCTGGTCTCTGTCAATGCCGGGGCCTGTGATGTGTAATTGCAACTGTGGAGTGGGTCTCATTGTCCTGTGTGCGCCTAGTAGTACATCGTGGCGTAAACACCACGGCGGTCATCAGGATCATCTCGCTCTGGCCGTAACCATTGCCAGATGTCCGCTGGGATTTACGGGAGATCGAATTCAACGGTGTGACGATGGGAGACGATCACGCCATGACTGAGTAGGGATATTTCCTGGTTATCCGCTGGTTTTTGTTGCTCCGAATCTCCTGTTAATTCCACGGAATAGAGCTGAACTGTACGAATCGCAAGGATGCCAGGTACGTCCTGCAGACACTGATAAATGTCGGACTGATAGAGTGTCCGCCCGAAAGGCCAACCTCGACCATCTACACCGCCAGTCAGGGGATTCAAGAAACGATACAAGCGCTGCAGGACAGTATCTTGGATGGCGTCATGATTCGCCCCAGGTTCAGGCCGGAGAGTAACAGAGACAGAAACCCAATGATAAGCCGGCGGTTGAACACTGATCCGGGTAGTCAGCAGCCGTCTCTCGTCCAAGTACGCGCGCAATGTCGCCAAGTCATCCTCGTTCGGGACAAGCTCTCTGGGGCTCAGGTACGCGTCCGGTTTGGAGACCAAAGGGATGACAAGAACATAGAGCGTCCCTTCGATGATTTTGCTGGCGTCAGACGGACGTGGCTGCACACACTTGACCCGGCTGATCTTGTTCGGGAGGGCTTGCCGGGCAAGATATTCGAAATCCTCGGCGGTAACAGCCCGATCCCGAGAACGTAACAACTGAGGCGCACGCGCCATAGCCGCCTCTAACGATTCGCTATCGAGGCCGCCGGTAGCAGCCTTCCGATTTTCAACGCGATCGATGTATGGAATCGACGTTTTCAGTGTATTTAGCTTTCCAGCATCTACATTCCCTTCGACGCCTCCGCCATAACGATATCTCTCAAACACCAACTTTGCGCGTAGAGGAGGCACCTTGCCATATTGTTTCATGTCACCATTCGGCAGGCGGACAGAGGGGCCGAGGCGTAATTCGCCGGTCACGCTATCCAGCGTATAATGAGGGTCGTGCATGTCGGAATCAGCGAAATCGGGCTGCTCGGTCCATGGCTCTCGTCCCTGTCCAGGTATTTCCACCCAAAGGCGCTCCCTCTTCTCGCGCACCAAAACAGGTGTGGACTGAAGATAAAAGCGTTGGCCAGGCGAGCCGTCGCTCTGCCCAAGCATCTCGCGCTCAACGACTTGTGCATGTGTGGCGGCAACCGTTGCACCGATCGAGCCCAAGGCTGCAATGCGTCGAAGACGGGGAGACCCGGTAAACTCCCGCATCCCCTTTTCCTTTTCATCATCAGAAAGTTGTCTAACCCTCGCGCACACCCAATATAGCTCGTGTTTATTACGGGAACGTTTTTTCAGCTCGGGCAAGAATATCTGTACTCGTCCTGAAGCATTCATGCCTTGGGTCGTATCTATTTCTACATCACACTTACACCAGTGGGCAGCGCCGGCTCCCCCCCATGCCTGCCATTCATAAGGCGGTAGATTCGGATCAATTCCCAAGCCGCCAGCCGATTCGAAATCCAGATCTAAGCGTAGAACATGGTTGCTCAAATCGCTTTCGAAGCCAAAGTACAGTGCTTCGCCTGTAGCCGGTGGCGAGGAGAAAATCTCAACATATTTTTCACCACTCCCGCCAAAGACAGCCGGAAGCCTTCCCAGCTGCATTGAGCCCCCTGACCATTCGACTCGCACACATTTCGGGACTCGAATATGCAAGTCCTCGTCCGTTGTAAAGACGATAGGGCGTTCCGTTTTTTCTGTTTGCTGGCTGGCAACCTCAGTATAAGCAGGAACCACGATATTGCTCGATTGAGGTCCAGAAAGCCAAAATGTCACATCAGTGCGGGCCGGTTGTGGTCCCTGAAGTGTAATCCCCAACATTTCCATGAGTTTAATATAGTGGAGTTTCGGCACCTGGTTCAGCCGGTACAAGATCATCTCTGTCATCCAGGCGAAAAGTTCAATCATGGTAACGCCAGGATCACTAACATTATGATCGGTCCACTCTGGACAATAAAGGCGGATACGCTTCTTGGCTTCATCGACAATATCCTGAAACTGGCGATCGTCGAGTTTAGGTGTGGGCAGACTCATCATTCCTCCCTCTGTTCTTCAGGAATGATGTAAAAAGGGTAGACGAGGCTACGTTCATCTTTTGTAGACTTGATACGATAGTTGATTTCTATGGTAAGACATCCATCACGGACTGGATCTGGAGTCACAACAATCTGCATTACTGTGATGCGAGGTTCCCACATTCCCAAAGCCTCTTCTACATAACGGCGCGCTTTGGACAACGTCTGGCGATTGATTGGCGCGAAGACAAGTTCATATAGCCTACAGCCAAATGTGGGCCGCATAACCCGCTGCCCTGGAATTGTTGTCAAGATAATTCGAATTGCCTGCTCGATTTCAGAACGATCCGCAGCGAGAGCCAAACCACCCCTTGCATTTACTGTTAAAGGGAAGGCCCAACCATTGCCAACGAGTTTGCGTTGAGAATTCTCACCGTTCATTGTCCAGGTCCTTTCATGTAATGGAAACGGTTTGTTGGCCGGCGTTCTGAACCGTAATTTGACCTGCCCACATGCAAGTACACATTGAATTACTTGATAAGGATGGCAACTTTCCCACCATCACCTTCGACGCCCCTGGCGTCCACGGGGACGTTGTCGCAGGTATGCATGGGACGGGCGCGTGAGCTGCCTGAACCTGGGGGTTCGAGGGAGCGGAACACATCCCAAACGGCATAATGTTCTTTTGCGGGACAAAGTCCATGACCGTTGCGACTGGTCTTTTCTCGGAGTCCACCCGCTTGTCTGGCGTCACAACGAGTTGGCTTGGAGCCGTACCGAACGTGCAGCGCAACTGTGCCCCTGAAGACACTTGCTGTGGCATTGGATGTTCGCTCCATGGATGAATAATGGATCAACGTACGTAATTTGAATTAGTTCAGTTCGATCTTCACACCCGTGATGGCAACCTGCCCATCCGCCTTCAACTCGACGTCTCCACCGGACTCCAGCGTCAAATCGCCTTTCGCCTTGATCAGGAGATCGCCCTCGCTTTCGATCAGGACTTGACCTCCTTGGTCGTCAAGCACGATCTTATGACCACCTGATGTGACAATTTCAATCTTGTTGTCCGCATTGTCATAAATCGCGATCCAATGTCCTGTCCGCGAATGCCAGGTGCGCACAAGGGGAGTCTCCTCGGCGCCGGCGGCCTCTGCTTCATCGGGCAAATGGTGCTGCCCATTCCACACGCCGCCCAAGACTACGGGTCGGCTGAAATCCCCATGGACGAAAGAGACCATAACCTCATCATCAATTTCTGGTAGAATACACAGGCCTGCATTGGGGCCTGCTCCAAGCCCAATCACTCGCGCCCAGTCGCTCTCTTCTTCTTCCGACATCCAAGGAAATTTCACCTTGACCCGCCCCCAACTATTGGGATCTTTTGTATTGGTCACGATAGCTGGCACCACACCGGGCCACCGGGTAATTGGACGCCGATGGAGCATCTGCTCAACCAAGAGCCCCGTACGCGCGCCGCGCACAGAAAACCTTGTGACGAGACCCTCCGAGGTAAAAACATGTGTTGCTCCAGTGACCAAATACGTTCCACTGAACCGTTCTCCCAGTCCCCGCAGAGTGACCATCCTCCCAGCCCTGATGTTTGGACACCGAAACGCCTGACCTTCTGCTTCCACAAACGCGCCACACACCTCATTAAAGCGCGCGGTGGCAAGTGTATTGGCTTCCTCTTGGCTCACCACCGGCTGATCGACGATTACGAGTTTGCCACTTCCAAATTGGCGGGCCCAGTCTGCTCCGTTTTTGCTCTCCTCAATATTCGGATACAGTGAACTGGTCTGAGACTTACCAGTGATAGGCTCTTTTTTTGCCACATCCCACCCCTTGACAATCACCTCGTCCACCTGCTCCGCCAATGACATGCGGGGCATAAATGAAAGTAGATCTCGTCCCCAGGTCAATGTGACTGTTTCACCGTTGGTAAGAGGTTTCCGAAAGTACAATTTGTCATCTTCCAGGAAACACTCATATCCGATACGCCACGCGCGCTGTGTCAGAAACCCCAAATCGGACTGATTATGTTGGTAAAGATGGTCGTACACCGTTGTCGTTGCGTCGACGGCCTCTTGCACACCGGCATCCTGAGCGATCTGGCTGGCCACGTCGCTATCTTTAACATTTAAGAAGGTCCTGCTTCGCACCTCTCGATGAAGCCGATGCGTTTTGTCATAACCACGGAGCACAAGTTCCGCGTTCATGCCTTCTTTGAACTCGGGCTCCAGGGCCGTAGTCTCGCCCTTGATCAAGATCACCTGCTTACCGTCAGCCGTTTCGGCGAGAATCTCAACTTCCTTTGTCAAGTCGAATGGGCCGTGGTCGAGCAGAGACAAACCGGGATCAGCGAGACGAATCGAAAACATGTGAGGCAAGTGTGTATTTTGGTCAACAACCACCTCAACCAGTTTTGTAAGGGTATCCTTCCCAATACGGTTGCCGTCGACTTTAATCTGTATTTGACTAACGAGACGTGAACGATCGGCCATCACAGACTCCTGGAA
>RFGT01000064.1 GCA_003696975.1 Nitrospirota bacterium
GACATTTGAGCTATCGCAAACAAACGAAACTCACTCCATCGAGTCAAATAGAAAAAAATCGTTGTCAGTTAAATTAATTCGGTGGAGCCAAAAGCTGGCACCCGTTATATTTCTGTACCCTCGCTCAGGATGGCCAGGTAGCGTTCGTAGGCGAAGATCCGGTTGCGGCGTTGGCCCGTGATCTCGCGAAGGATGCCGGCGCGTGTCAGTTCATCGACTGCCTTGGAAACTGCCGGAAAAGAAAGACCGGTGCGCTCGCAAGCCTGCTTCACTCCAAGAAGCGGACGCTCGCAGAAAACGCGAAAGACCCGCAACGCGGTAGATGAACGGCGGCCCATGTCCTGGATCGCGAGTTCGTCGCTCTGGAACAAGGCAACAAGCCGCCTGGCCGTATCCACGGCATTGGCCGCCGTCTTCTCCACTCCTTCGAGAAAGAAATCGACCCAGGCCTCCCAGTCCCCAACCGTCCGCACCTGGTTCAGCATGCGGTAGTATTCCTGGCGGTGTTGCTTGAAATAGAGGCTCAGGTAGAGCAGAGGCTCAGAGAGCACCCGTTCATGGTGCAAAATGAAGGCGATGAGAAGCCTTCCGATTCGGCCGTTTCCATCGAGAAACGGATGGATTGTTTCAAATTGCACATGGGCGAGCGCTGCTTTGATCAGAGCCGGGTACGGGCTTTCCTGGTCGTGGAGAAAGTGTTCAAGGTTTCCCATGCAAGCCTGGACATATTCAGGCGGAGGAGGCACAAAATGGGCGTTTCCCGGACGTGTGCCTCCAATCCAGTTCTGGGATCCCCTGAACTCTCCAGGAGATTTCTCGCTCCCTCTCCCCTGACGGAGCAAAACGGCGTGCATCTCACGGATCAGGCGGTTTGAGAGTGGAAAACCTTCCTTCAACCGACTAAGTCCATGTTCCAATGCGGCGACGTAGTTAGACACTTCAACGACGTCGTCGAAGGGAACGCCTGGGGCCTGTTCCAGTTCGAAAAGCATGAGCTGGGCCAGGGAGGACTGGGTTCCTTCGATCTGCGACGAAAGAACCGCCTCGCGCCGCACGTAGGCATAGAGAAAAAGATGAGGATCGGGCAACAGCAGAGCGATGCTGTCCAGACGCCCCAAGGCAAGGGTCGCGGCCTCCAGTAATTTCCGCCTCTTCCCCGTCCACTGGAGCGGTGGATCTGCGGGCAGCGGGTGGGGGATGAAAGCGCGCACCTGTTCGCCCAAGACCGTGCTTACGTGGTATCTTCCTGTTAGACCGCGCTCCAAAATCCGATCCCTTGTTTTTCAAACGCTAAATAGGCTCGCATACTATTAAACGATATACAAATTTCGTTTAATAGCAAGAGGCGTCACTCCGCAAACCCCAGCACTTCCCATATTCTTCTTGATCTCCGCTTCCAGCCTGTGGGCTTCCTCGAACTGCTCGTAGAGCGTGGCCGTCAGTTCGCGGCCGAGCGGGTCCTTGACACCGCTTACATTCGAGCGTGTATGCCTTTCTCGCTTGTCCTGCCATCATGCACCTCCTGGCCAAGTCTGCCTCGGGCGTTTCGAGGTGTCCACTTCCATATAGACCACAACACCCTTAAGGCCGGCCGCCAAGCTGCGGCCGCCGTGCTCGAGCGTGGCGGGAGGGAGTCCCCCTCGGCCATGGCCAGCTTCTCGGGCGACCTGGAAGCCGGGCTGCCCACCTGGAGGCGCCGTGGTGCCCGCAAATACCTCAGGACCACCACCCTGAGCGAGCGCAGGTTTGTGGAGGAGCACCCGCGGACCATGATCATCCCCCGCTTCTTCAACGAACGGAGTGGCTGGAAGCTGGTGTTCGCCGTTCTGTGGCGGGCCAGCGAACGCTGGCAGCGGGTGCGGATGTCGGAGGGGGAGCGCAGGCCACGGGAGGTGCTCCGGGCATGGCTCAGTCTCACCCACGAGCCAGGTTCTGTCCGTCAGGCGGTCAGGCCCAACAGGGAGGCGGTGCATGAAGCAGAGGCACCCAGGCCGAATGCTTTTTACAGTGCTTTTTACAGAAAGATTAGGACTTGACCCATCTCAGACACCCCGTATGGGGTTGTTATGACTTTGGTTGGGGAAAGCAGGTTGCGCGGGAAAGTCAGGGTTGTTTCTTGCCCTTACTCAGCGCTGATAGCCCTTTATCAGAATATCACGTGGCCTAGTCAGGAGACCACTGGGGAACGCAAAGAGGTTACTTCACAATCACCACGTTCAGGGGGTCATCTTTTCGGGTGACGTTAATGGAGACGTCTTCCTCTGCGGTGCGAACCATCATCAAGTCCGCCGAGGCCTTGCCAATGGCCAAATTTTTAATTTGGACAAATGGCAGAAATTCCGGCAGGTAGGGATTAGTGAAGCGAATCTCGTTGTCCGCACCTTGAATCGATAAGCCTAAGCAGGCTTGAAGGAGTAGAAAAACAGCCCCGGCCGCCCAAGTCTGCGGAGCACAGGCCACAGGATAGAGAATAGGTCCTTCACCAGGCCGGCGGTTGAATCCGCATACGAGTTCCGGAATCCGATGAAGATCAACATGAATGCTCATGTCGAACAAGCCGGCGAGAATTTGATGCGTGCGAGCCGCAAATCCGTAGCGACTGAACCCATAGGCAATAAGCGCGTTGTCGTGGGGCCATACAGAACCGTTATGGTAGGACATCGGGTTGTAGCGGACTTCAGACCGGGGGATCGTCCGAATCCCCCATCCTGAAAAAAAGTCGTCACTGAGCAGGTGTTCGGCGACTGAGGCGGCGTATTCAGCGGTGGTGATTTCCGTAAACAGGCAGTGGCCGGCATTAGAGGAACGCACCCGGCAAGGCCGCTTGTCTCCGTCAAGGGCGAGAACAAACATGCCGAGTTTATCCGACCAAAAGCGCTGGTGAAACTGTTCTCGCAATTGCTGGGCCTGCTGGAACAAGTCTCCGGCTTTTTCCGAATACCCCAAGATGGTTGCTAGATTGGACGCGGCCATTTTGGCGGCGAAGACATACCCCTGCACTTCACACAAGGCAATGGGCCCTTGCGCCAGTGTACCATCGGCATGGAAGACGGAGTCAAACGAGTCTTTCCATCCCTGTTGCACGAGACCGTGGGACGAATGGCGGAGGTATTCGACGAAGCCATCCCGATCCTGGTCGCCGTATTGATTGATCCAGGTAAGGGCTAATTCAATGTGAGGCCAGAGCGAGGCAATGAAGGCTTTGTCGCCTGTCCGCTCATAATAGGCGCTGGCCAGCATGATAAAGAGTGGGGTGGAATCGATGCTGCCGTAATAGCGGGCAAAGGGGATTTCATGCAGGGCGGCCATTTCCCCGCGGCGGGTCTCATGCAAGATCTTGCCGGGTTCGGCGTCTTGTTCAGGGTTGGTCTCTTGGGCTTGGTTGGCGGCCAGGTAGGCGAGGACTCCCCGGGCGATAGAAGGATTGGCCCAGAGGCATTGCAAGGCTGTGATAATACTGTCGCGACCGAACACTGTGCTGTACCACGGGACCCCGGCGTAGGGAACGGGACCTTGGGGAAAGTCGGTAATCATCATGGAGAGGTCTTCCAGTGACCGGTTGACCCAGTCATTGAACTGCTCATTGCCGGTATAAATGGAGCAAAATTGAGCCTTGCGGGATTCCATAGTACGGGAGGCTGATGCCTGAGCGGTAGAGAAAGTAGTGATGGGAAGTGGCGTCTCTCCTATTTTGCAGGCTACGAGCAGTTCATAGACGGTTTCTTCTCGAGGAGCCAGTACCGTTTCAAAGGTCAATGACGAATCCGTGAGAGCCGAAGGATGAGAAGAGGAAGAAATATGGGTGGTCCTCACAATCCCGTCAAGCCCCAGATATTCAATGATGACAGTATCCTGATTGACGACGCGAGCCGATTGTTTCCCCCGCTGACTTCGTTTTTCCCCGCGCACCTCAAAGATATCGCGAAAGTCGGCTTCGAATTGGATAGAAAGCGCAAGGGCTAAGGGATCGCGCGTGTAGTTGGTCAATCGGATCCGTTCGTAGCAACAGCCATTCCAGAGCACCTTGGCCCGGGAGAGATGCAAACTGCCTCGAGGAATGAGGGTGAGTTCGTCGAGATAGATGTCGGGGTTTGTGAGGTCTACGGCCAGCAAGGTATTGTCTTGCCGGACGGTCGAGCTCAATAAGAAGGGATGGGCGGTGCCCAAGAACAGCTCGAAGCGAGACAGGAAGCGGGTGCCCTCATGATACAAGCCTTGCTCTCCCAACCCCACTGGTTGGATGTCCCCGTACCTATTGAAGAGTCCAAAGCTGTCGCCATGTTTCAAGACACGCGTTCGGTCATCAGCGAGGGCTGAAGTTGCCAGAATATAATGAGCGCTCCCAATCTGAATGACGTGGCCGGCCATGGATCTCTCCTACCGAAGCGTCAACATATCCAGTTTTAGCAGCGTTGGACAATAGGCCAGGAGTCTCAGGGTTATGAATGACATTCCATCCTGGAGTGAATCTCTGGGCTCCTGCACGGTGCGTTGGGGGTTTTCCTTGTCTGTGTAAATGGCATAACGGGATGAGAATACGCATGAGGTTCGCTGAATGCAATAGCCGGTGACAGAAATCTACTGCGGCCTTAGGCCGAAGTGGTGGATGCAGCGTTTCAAAAAATAGAGCCAACCGCTGGCTCCTGGACCGACTCAGGGAGAGAGGAAATCGGAGTCTGACGAGGAGTAAATTCCTGGAGAAACCTGCGGAGAATGGCCTGTTCCAGGTTGGCGGGGCCGTGAGCTGGACAAGGAATGCGCAGGAGCAGTTTGATGGTGTGTGGATCGGAAAGTTGAATGGTCACCTGAGGTTCCACAGAGGGGGCATCAAGCCAATGCTTCCCCTCCAGTCTCTTCATATGCCGTTTGGCATCGTCGAGAAACGGCTGGCATTCGATGCGGGCCGCTTCCAGCAGCAGGCGCTCTGCGACTTGCCAATTCTCGCCTATTGCGAGCGGAACCGTGATGGTGTGGAGAATATACTTTTGCGTGTAGGTTTCATTAGTCAGGGGACCGTTGAATAGCAAACTATTTGGAAGAAACATCACCCGTCCCGTGTATTGGTGAGATGTGTGGCCCGGACCAATTTCTAGCAGAGTGGTGGTAAGCCATCCATGATCGAGGACAATGCCCCGCACGCCGTTAACCTCAATGCGATCCCCCGGGGAAAAGAATTTTCCCACCATACGTAGATAGGCGGCGCTCAGACACAGCAAGAGTTCTTTGATGGCAAATACGATAGCCAAGGCTATGGCGATCAGGGTGAGAGCCAAAGAGCGGAGTTGAGGGGCCCAAACTAGGAGGAGTCCTAGCAGAAAGATGAGAGCCAAGGTGTTGCGAATAGCGACGATCCAGCGCCGTTTGGTCTCAATGGGAAGGGCGTCTCGGTTCAGAACCATCCGGATGAGCAACATCCGGATGGTCAGGAGGATCCCAAGAAAGACAAGAGTCGCCACCCCGCAGCGAATGGTATCGTTCTCGAACAACCATGACCACGAGTCTGTCAATGAAGGAGCCATGAAGCCCAACGGGCGGTGTCAGGCCGCTTTCTTTTCCCCAGGTTTCTCTTTCGCGTTGAGTGCAGCGAGTTGTTTATAGATGGCCACGTAGCGCTCGGCCATGATGCTTGCGCTGAAGCGACGCTCAAAGGCGATACGGCACTGTTTCCGGCTGATGGTGTCGATCTTTTCAACTGCCCGAATGGCCTCGTCTAGGTCATGGACCATGAAACCGGTCATTCCATGGTCCAGAACTTCGGGTACGGAGCCGCGGTGATAAGCAATCACAGGCGTTCCACAGGCCAAGGCTTCAATCATTACCAGGCCGAAGGGTTCAGGCCAATCAATGGGAAACAACAGAGCCTTGGCATGACCTAAAAAGTCGTTCTTTTCCCCTTCCCCAATTTCTCCAATGAAGTCGATGAGCGGGTCATTCAAGAGCGGGCGGATCACTTGGTCGAAATAGGGAGAATCGACCTTGTCGACTTTCGCCGCGATGCGTAATGGCAATCCGACAGCTTTGGCAATCTCGATGGCGCGATCCACACGCTTCTCCGGAGAAATCCGCCCCAAAAATGCCAGGTAGTCGCCTGGTTGTTCCACATAGTGGTACAGGTCCAGTGGAAGGCCGTGGTGGACTGTTCCTGCCCAGTTGATCCATGGTAAAGGAGTCCGCTGGGCGTCCGAGATGGAGACCACAGGCATGTCATGGAACTCCTTAAAGAGAGGGACCAAATCAGGGATGTCGAGCCGTCCATGGAGTGTGGTCAGTGTCTTGTGCCGTACGCTGCGAAACAGCGGAAAGTGGATGTAGTCGATGTGAAAATGAAGCACATCGAATTTGTGAGCCTCACGAAACACCATTTCGATTTCCACAATGTGATGGGCCAACGTATCCTGGCAATGAGGGTCAAGCCGCAGCGCTCGATGACAAGGAGCTCGGAGATTCGCTCTAGTGACAGAGTCACCCGAGGCGAACAGGGTCACTTCATGCCCTTGCCGTAAGAGCTCTTCGGTTAAGTAGGACACCACGCGTTCCGTCCCTCCGTACAGCTTGGGTGGTACACTTTCAAATAATGGAGCAATTTGGGCAATTTTCATGTTGTGGTCTCCTCTCCTTGATGACAGGTCACCCCCACGCACTACCTAAACGCTTTTTTAATGCTTTCCTGAGGGTACAAATAAAAATAAAGGGTGGTGTTTCGTGTAATAACCTCTTTTTCCAGGAAGTCAAGAGACTTAAACAACTCAGGTGCGGGGCTACGACAGGCGTATCCGACTCTGGGGTAAGCGCGGACCCGAAACGCGAGCTAAAGAAAGGTGGTACTCCCTGTCCCGCACCCCGGGCTTGCAAAAAATCTCGATTTCGTGTTCACTAATAGGAAGAAAGCGAGTAAGCAGGTAAACTGGGAGGTGTTCTAGCCCAGTTTTGAGAGGAGGAAGGAAGTAATGGTTTCAATTATCTGGCCAACCGTTACCCATTGCCTCTTCGCCGCATTGGTCTTTGGGGGGCCAGACACATCAAAGCATGAGTACCAGCCTGTGACTGTCGAAAGCAATCCGTGTTCCGCCTTTGTGGCCTATGTCAGTCACAGCGCTGTGGTGTTGGAACGAGGGCATCACCGCGTTGAGATTCCACTCCCCTCTGACGCAAAGTGGCATCGACTGCAATACTATTGGGGAACGGACGCCGCGTTTGTTGAAGATCAACTCGTTCCCGTGAGGATGGGGCCCATTGGAAGTTACTAAAAAACCCGCTTCTCTTGCTAGTGGTTCCTGCCCTCTGTAGTCATCTGTCAGCTCTTCCCGGGGATAAGATTGAACTAGATTGACTGTTTCAACGTCCGCCGTGCGCGGAGTGTGTGCCTTGAAGGCGCTGTTGCAGGATGCGTGACTGCTGGATAAAGGGATTCACGCGCCCAAGCTCTTTCGCTTTTTTGAAGTGCTTCAGAGCTCGCTGTTGTTGGCCCATGCGTTCTAGCGTCAGGGCGAGGTTATAGTGGGCTACAGCAGAGTGAGGATTTATCTGGACCGCCTTTTGAAAATGGGTCAAGGCGTTCTTCCATTGCATTTGCTGGAAATATTTCACTCCCTCGTTGATTACCGCTTCTCCTTTTGTTCCTGTGAGCGGGTAAATGGGCTGAGCTGCGAGCTCTATCCCGTCATGCCCCAACAAGAATACCATAGTACAGACAATTGCAAGGCCGAATTGATAACAGATCTTCATCCCCTCGTTCCTCCTGGTTTGTAGAGTCTTTTGGACATCCCGATGAGCCCATGCCAAAGGGGTTAATGTGTATCGGGCCACCCCAAGGCTGCCCCTTGTTCCGACGGATGGCAGCCAGTACCTTCTTTCGGCCTTTCCCTGGGGAGAGTTGAGCCCTGATTTTTTATGGCCTCAGTTCATCCAATGTGGAGAATCGGGATGATGAAGGAGGATGTGCAGGGACAAGGATGAGGCACCAAGGAGTGACTTCCTCCCGCAGAGCGGGAAACTGGCGCGCAGTGAAACTGGCAGGAGCATGGGGGAAAACGGCTCCCCGATAGATGAGGACGGCGTGCAGTTGGGCCGGAGCGCACAAGTCTGAGAGAAGTGGTTGCGGGGTAGGGAGTGGGGAACGCAGTGGAGCGAGATCAGACAAGTCAAGAAGATCGCCTGGTGCCATGGCTGAGAGTTGACTGTACAAGTCGCCGAAAATTGCTGGCAGATTCTGCGGGGAAAAAACCACGTTGGTTGGGCGATACCGCTCTGGGGTCACCAGTTGCGCGAGCACTTCCCAAAAGACCTCCTGATCCACGGCGGTCAGTAGGCATACATGCCCAAAGTGGAGCATGACCGCGAGGAGCGCGAGCGGGCCGTGAATATCAAACTTCCATGGGGGAAAGAGGAGCTCCCGGTCTTGATGCCAGACAGCTAGGGCTTCTTCCCCGGAGACACGAATTTTTCTGAACGGGCCCTTTGAGTGTCGAAGATGGGCGTGAATGACCTCTGGGGATAATCGTGATGGCTCAAGCGCGAAAGTAGGGGTCGCCGGGGCATGACAGGTGACCAGCGTATATCGAGGCAGGATCCCGGATAACCTAGGAAGATCAAGGAGATCGACCCCACCCCAGAACCGGAAACGAAGTTGTGCGGAGGGATAGCGCTTCAGACGGGCTAATCTGGCAGGATCCGCTTGATACACTCTGCCAAATTGAGAGCCCGGTTGTAGCCGGTCTATGGCATGCACAATCAATGGCGGGTGATGTAGTCGGGGAACATACTGCGCCACGAGTTCTTCTTCAAACTGCAGGTTCCCCGCTCCCACGTCCAATAAAGATGGGGTCTGTGCCTGCAAGAGCAGGTCATAGGGGTTTGGCTGTTGCTTGATGAAGGTCACAATCTCCAGAAGAGAGAGTGTTTGTCCTTTCTCTCTCTCAGGGGGTGAAGGGATTAAGCCAAAGAACAGGCACAACGCACGAAGGGCTTTTGTAGGGGGCATGCCTGTGAGTCGTTTGAGTTGGTCTGTGTGAAGAATTGGAGCATGGCCTGGCTGAGGGATTTCCCAGGCGTGAAGCAGGGCCATCTGGAGTGGGAGGGGCAGAGTACTACGCCGGATGTGCACGGTCAATCTGGTTAGGGTCGTTGGAAGTTGCTCCTGGGTCACAAGCCGTTTAGTGGCTTCCCACCAGGCTTTGTGACTTTCGCGAACCCGTTGGACCCGATGGCGAAACGCCTCAATCGTGACAGGGTGTTCAGCGGAACTCGGAGAAGAACGAGGAGACTGACTCATGAGCGTGAGCCTATTCGTCATGGAGAAAGCCGTCAAGTCAGGAGGTATACCCTAGTGACTTGCGGGGAAAACGCTGGTGTGCTACTAGAAGGCCATGGCACTCATTAAGCACTCACTGGCAGGTTGGGGAGGGAAAACGCTGTGCGTGGTTGGAGTTGTGTTGACCCTCGGTTGCACTCCTCTTAAGGAAGAGTACACAACACCGCGCTATCAGGTTGGTCAGATTTGGGACGTCAAACAGCACAAAATCGTTTCCTTCGCAGAGTTTACTTCCGCTTTGCTCAAGGCGGATGTCATTTACCTTGGAGAAGCCCATTATACTCCCCCTCATATTGATGCGGCGCTTCGTATCTTGAACGCCTTGGTTCACGCGCACAAGCGGCCTGTTCTGGCGATGGAAATGTTTAGCTGGGACGCACAGGAGACGCTGAACCAATATATCCAAAATGGGAAGACGCTTGGGGAGGATGAATTTCTTCAAGCTGTTCACTGGAAGGAAAATTGGGGCGGAACGTTTTCTCCCTATAAACGGCTTGTGACATTCGCCCATGCCCATGCGATTCCTCTTTACGCCTTGAATCCACCGCGGAGCCTGATTCGCCGAGTGGCTTCACAAGGCTTTGCTCGCGTGCAGCAAGACTCGCTCTTTCAGGGATGGAAGCTCGCAGGAGCCAAATTGCCGCATGATCCGGCATATCGTGCGGTGATTTTTGACCAGATCATTCGCTGTCATCCTCATCTCAAGCCGGAAGTCTACGAGCATTTGTATGAGGCCTCGGTGGTACGAGATGAGGGGATGGCAAAAGTCATTGCCGATTACCTCGCCCATCGCCAAGCTCCTAATAGGCCACTTGTGAGTTATACTGGAGGTGGACATATTCAATATGGATTGCCGGTGCCCAAGCGGGTCTCACGGCGGTATGGGAAGCCGCTTCACCAGATTACGGTGTATCTTCACGCCTTTGATCCCAAGCAGGCAGACGAGGTCACCACCCTCTTGGCAGACCGGATTGCTAATTACCTGTGGCTGACTCCTGTGGGACCACAGGGTCCCTCTCCACGGTGTGGAGCGTAATGTAAGCGGCATCCATACGGCATTATGGGATCAATTCTCTAGCAAGACTTTGTTTAAGAACGAGAACCTTTTTGAGAAAGGAGGTATACCCGATGAGCGATCCTGTGGTTATTGCCCAACGCTCACCCTACGTTATGGAGATGGAGCCAGGAAAATATTATTGGTGCCGGTGTGGACGATCAAAGACCCAGCCATTCTGCGATGGGTCTCATACAGGCACAGAGTTTTCCCCAATTGAAGTGGAAATTTCCGAAAAGAAGCGCGTCGCCTGGTGCGGATGCAAGCATAGCCAGAAGCAACCATTTTGTGATGGCACCCATGCTCGTCTGGACTGAGAAAAACGCTCTTGCACTCATTAAAAGAAGTTGACTACAATCAGCGCTCTTATGCCCTGCTTTTCTACGAGCAGGAAGAATGATGATTCATTCTCACTGTACAAAGGAGGAACCGCACGATGAAACAGATCACCACGGGAATTGTCGGCACCGGGCTGCTTCTCTTAGGCAGCACTCCAGCATTCGCCAATGAAGCGGGTGGGGGCTATGAGGGCATTACCGCCATGTACTATAGTCTCATTGCGCTTATTCTAGCCTATGGGGTCTACGATATTTTCTTCAAAAAAAGCTGACAAACGCTGAAGGCCGTCCGCCTCCTGTTTGCCGGAATGTCCTTCTGACGAAATCCACTTCCCGAACAACTCCAGCCTTCCTTATCTCACCTGCTATTTCGCTGAGGAAGAGTACCAGGAAGTTTGAGTTGTGTGGAAAAATGCGTTGTAGCGAGGAGACCAAGCAGGCTAGAGGTGTGCCGACTTGCGCAACAGGGGTTCGAGTACTTGCATCAGATGGTCAACGATGATGTGATAGCCCTGGGCTGTAGGGTGGATTCCATCCGCTTGGTTGAGCTGGGGGTTGCCGGCGACACCTTCGAGGAAGAAGGGAATGAATGTTACGGTATAGTGTACAGCCAGTTTTTTATACAGGGCTTCAAATCGGGTGGTATAGAGCTGGCCATAATTAGGGGGCAATTTCATCCCGGCTAAGATGACGATTATGCCCTCGGCACGCAAGCGCTGAATAATCTGTTCTAGATTCGTATAAATTTCCTCAATGGGAAGTCCGCGGAGCCCGTCATTTGCCCCGAGTTCAAGGATAACGATCTGCGGATGATATTTGAGGATCCATTCAAGTCGGCGAAGCCCACCAGCCGTCGTCTCCCCGCTGACGCCGGCATTAATCACGCGATACGAATAACCGAGCGCATTGAGTCGCTGTTGTAATTGTGCAGGATAGGTTTGATCGGCAGGCACCCCCAAGCCGGCAGTCAGACTGTCTCCAAATGCAACGATCGTTGGCAGGGTCTCCGTTGCCTGCGAAGCAGGTGTGGACGATGTGGAAGGTAGGCTATCGGATAACCGAGTAGTACCTTTCCCGAGCCCCTCAGGCTGTTCCTCGATGGGTGGTCTCCCACTTCCTTGTGAATCACATCCTGCTCCCCCTACTAAAATAATGAGGATGCCCAGAAGTGCTGCCAGCAGATCATAGTATGCAGGGTGTTTGAGAAAGGGTCGGCTGATCATGGAGGGCCCGTATCAGCTTCTCGTTGGTTTCTTCGATTTCATCATAACGAAGCATCGTCCTAAATCACAAAAGATCTTTCGCGTAGATACAACTCCGCCTCAGCCATTCTCCTGTGACAAGATGGGTCTGCGCCCATATCTTGTCCCTCGGTTTCATCTTCTCGCAATCGTCATCCAATCTTTGTAGAGTGAGTGATGTGTGCGGTAAGCTCGCTCGTATGCCGTATGTGCCGACAACGATGAGGTAGAGTGTCCGACCCGTGAGGATGAGAAACAGATGATGATCGCCGTTGACAATGTGTCCATGCGACTGCGAGCTGGTCACCAAGAGGTGACCATCTTGGACAGCGTGTCGTTTTACGTGCCCGCCAAACAAATCGTGGCGATTGTGGGACCATCGGGAAGCGGCAAATCCACACTATTGGGGTTAGTGGCTGGTCTGGACAAACCCACGGCCGGCTCCATTCGCTTAAACGGCCAAGAAATTACGGCATGGTCGGAAGCCGCCATGACAGAATTTCGACGCCGGCACATTGGATACGTCTTTCAAGCCTATCATCTCATTCCGACTCTCACCGCGCTGGAGAATGTGGCGCTTCCACTGGAGTTGAGTGGTGATCCCCGTGCCCTATCCCGCGCACAGGAGTTGCTTCATCAAGTCGGACTTGCTGACCGAGCAGGGCATTATCCTGTCCAACTTTCTGGAGGAGAGCAACAGCGTGTGGCTGTGGCCCGAGCGTTTGCCTGTTACCCTCCTATTCTCTTGGCTGATGAGCCTACGGGCAATTTGGACAGCGTCACCGGGCAGATGGTGATTGATCTCTTACTTGCGCTCAACCACGATCATGGCAGCACGTTACTTCTCGTGACACATGATACCCAGCTTGCAGAACGGGCCGAGCGAATGATTGCGATGCGTGACGGCAAAGTAGTATCGGATACGGCTCCCGTGCTCCCAGAGTAGGTCAGCCTATGTCGTCACTCGCACTCTCATTGCGGCTTGCGTGGCGTGAAACCAAGGCAAGCTGGCGGCGATTTGTGTTTTTCTTCCTCTGTGTCGCCATTGGTGTGGGGACTGTGGTCGGGGTTGGCCTCTTTGCGGCCAATGTCGAACACACCATTTTGCGGGAAGCCCGGAGCCTGCTGGGTGGAGATATCGAGATTCGGTCCTCTCGCTTGCTGACGCCGGCCGGGCGCCAGGTACTCGAGGACCTCCGTGCCCGCGGGGTTGTCGTTTCCCATGTGCGCGAATTAGTTGCAATGGCTGCCGCTTTTCATCGAGATGATCGGCCTGCATCAAGTACCCGATCCGTCCAGCTCGTGGAGCTCAAGGTTGTGGATCATCTGTATCCTCTCTATGGCAAAGTCGAGGTTGAGCCCTCTCTCCCTTTGGACACGTTACTGATCCCCCCAGATTGTCCCGCCTCCCCGTGTTGGGGAGCAGTGGTCCAGCAATCCCTGCTTATCCGTTTGGGGCTTACCGTTGGCGATTATCTAACCATTGGGCGAGCACCCTTTCTCATTACAGGTCTTCTTCGCAAAGAGCCGGATCGAGTAGCGAGCGCCTTTAGTCTAGGACCCCGGGTGCTAATTGCTCAGGAGGCTCTTGCTGCGACGGAATTAGTCAAGCCTGGGAGCCGTATCCGTGAGCGGTATGTGCTGCGAGTGCCGGCATCCATGTCGATCGGTCCCCTCCTAGGCGAACTCCAGGGACGGTTGGGAAAAGAAGGCGTTCGAATTTCCGACTACCGTGAGGCCCAACCTCGTATCCGGCGGTTTTTGGATCAGCTTGCGACATACTTAGGGTTGATCGGGCTAACCGCGTTATTTGTAGGGGGTATTGGGGTAGCCTGCACGATCCAAGGGTTTGTGGCTCAAAAAAGCCAGACCATCGCCATTCTCAAAACATTGGGTGCTCCAGCATCCATGATCCTACGAACCTATCTTGTACAAAGCCTGTGGTTGGGGGGACTAGGGAGCCTGTTGGGTCTCTGCTTGGGAATAATGCTCCAATGGGTCTTCCCTCTCTTGTTTGCCGATCTTTTCCCCATAACCATGACGCCTCGGCTCGAAATCCAACCATTGTTCCATGGATTGGGGCTGGGAGTACTCTCAACGGTGCTGTTTGCCCTTTGGCCGATTCTTGGCATTCGAGCCATTCCGCCGGCCTGGGTGTTTCGACGCGAGGTCGACCAATCCCAGAGGCAAGACAATCAAGACTCTGTGTGGATCCAATGCCTGTCGCGGTTGCGGGCCATGCTGCGTGATCCTCTGCAACTATTGGTCGGGGGGATTATGGGTGCAGGGTTAAGTGCCTTGGCTATCTGGCAGGCCGGGTCTCTATGGTTAGGGATGCTGTTCCTCGCCGCCTTTCTTGTGGCGCTTCTGGTCCTGCAAGGGGCGGCTGCGATGCTTCTGGCCTTGCTCGGATCCTGGAGGCCACCACGCCAATTTGCGATCCGCCATGCGCTGGCCAGCCTGCGGCGCCCTGGGAACTATACGGCTGGGATGACAGTGTCTCTGGGAATTGGCGTAATGGTGATGGTGACCATCTCTCTCATTGAGACGGCACTTCTCCGAGCTATCGAGGACCATCTCCCAGCCGATGCACCGTCGTTTTTCTTTATCGATATTCAACCAGACCAGGTACACACCTTTAAACATCTGGTCCAAACCACTACCCGCTCTGCCGAACCGGAGCTCATCCCCGTGGCCCGGGCACGACTGGCGGCCATTGACGGCCGGCCTGTTGATCCCCAACGCTATACGCGCTCTCGCTATGGCTGGTATTTCACCCGGGAATATGTGTTGACCGCTCTGCCGGAGCTCCCTAAAGGCAATACGCTGGACAAGGGGCAATGGTGGGGAATCCATCAACGATCTTCGGAGCCGGGGCTTACCTCATCTTCTACGCCGATTGGCGTGTCGGTGGAGGTGGAAGCCGCGAGGCATCTGGGAGTGGATATTGGCTCGACCCTCACCTTCGATATCCAAGGTATGTTGGTTACGGCTCATGTCCAAAGTCTCAGGACTGTGGATTGGAGCAGTTTTCGCACCAATTTTTTCATGATCCTTTCTCCCAATGCGTTCCAAGCGGTACCGATAACCTACATCGCGTCGGCGAAAGTGGATGCCCGAGAAGAAGTTCCTCTTCAGCAAGCGCTTGTCCGTGCATTACCCAATGTCACCGCCATTCAAGTGGGTGATGTCTTAGCAAATGTGGCGCGACTACTGGATCAACTGGCCTGGGCCATTCAAGGGGTTGCGACCTTGTGCGTTCTCAGCGGGCTGATGGTGATGGTCGCCGCCCTTTCCACAACACGGTATCGCCGTCTCTATGAGGCCGCCATTCTCAAAACGCTTGGAGGCACACGGCGGACGATTCTCACCTCCTTTGTGATGGAGTTCCTGATCGTTGGTACCATAGCCGGGCTCATTGGAATTGGGCTTGCCAGTCCGTTGTCCTGGATTGTGGTAGAGTATTTCTTGGATATTTCATGGACCGCGGTGCCTCAGGTCCTGGGAGGAGGATTGCTGGCTACGGCTATGCTCACGGTGCTTGTCGGGTGCCTGGGAACATTTCGTCTTTTGGGAGAACCTCCACTCGCTGTCCTACGGCAGGAGTAGGGCAGGGCGTTTGGGTGAGATGGGTGGACCAACGAAACCGAGAAGGCGTAAAAAAATGGTGCCGAAGGCGGGACTCGAACCCGCACGGGTTTCCCCACACGCCCCTCAAACGTGCGTGTCTACCAGTTCCACCACTTCGGCACGACCGCCGCTTCAAAAAATTATAGGAATGGGTTCAAACTCTTGTCAATGAATTACCCCTTCGGTAGAATCCTTTCCCAATCCGTTTGTCAGGCAAGAATCCTCCGAGATGAGCTGTAACACTACGTAGGGTTGTTCTTCATGGGTACTCCTCTCCCCCGAGAGGTCGGCGCATTTTTTGATGTGGACAATACCCTCGTTCCTGGACAATCAATCGAGATTCGGTTTTTTCGCTATCTGTGGCGCCATGGGCTCCTCTCACCTCGCGTCGTGCGCGAGAGTGTATGGTACTTGTGCCGGAACATCTTGTCTTTTTCCTTTGCACCCTTGCGGGAGCGTAAGATCTATTTAATCGGCAAGCGACCGGAAGGGATTGAGCCATTGGCGAAGTGGTTTGTCCGCTCGGAAATTTGCTCCAGATTGTCCCTCAAGGGGACAGAAGCTCTGGCTCGACATCGACAAGCGGGCCACCAGGTGGCCCTGGTCAGCGGAACGCCGGAATTTTTGGTCAAGCCGTTGGCGCATTTTTTGGACATCCCCCATGTGTTGGCAGCACGGCTTGAGGCGACACGTGACGGCTATACTGGTCGTGTCCTGCCACCCTATCCTTATGGAGAAGGGAAGCGACGATTGCTTGAAATGTTTGCCGCGACTCATGGAGTGGATTTGGCCAAAAGCTATGCCTATGGAGATAGCCCTGGTGACATTCAAGCCTTGGCGTCAGTGGGGCATCCATTAGTGGTCAATCCCATTCGGGGGATGGCTCGTGTGGCCCGTCGTCACCGATGGCCGGTCGCGGTGTGGGCCTAAATGGGTGGGACGACCCTCTCTATGAGATCCCTTCGTGGATCTGGTCATCTTCAGATCATTCCCGCTGCACGTCTCCGAATCACGGAAATCTTTCATAGCATCCAGGGTGAATCAACGCATATGGGACGGCCCTGTGTCTTTATTCGGCTGGCAGGCTGCCCTTTACGTTGCACATGGTGTGACACGACCTACGCCTTTCATGATGGCGCGGAGATGGATCTCGCGACGGTGATGGGGCGTGTGCGGGAGATCGACTGCCGGTTGGTCGAAATTACAGGGGGTGAACCCTTGTCGCAACCTATGGTCTTTCCCTTGATCACTTGGTTGTGTAATGAGGGATTCGAGGTGTTGATTGAAACCAGCGGCGCGGTGGATGTCACTCCCGTGGATGTACGCGCACAACTGATCTTGGATCTCAAATGTCCCGGAAGTGGAATGACGGAACGGATGCAGTGGGCAAACCTGGATCATCTCCAGCCCCATGATCAGGTCAAGTTCGTCATCCGTGACCGAAAGGATTATTGCTGGGCTCGGGATATCATGACTCAGTATCGTTTGACGGAGCGATGTACGGTATTGGTGGGCCCTGTCTTTGGAGAACTGGAACCACGCCTGTTGGCGGAGTGGGTACTTGCCGACCGGCTTCCTGTCCGGATGCAACTCCAATTGCACAAGTATATTTGGGATCCTGCTCAACGGGGAGTCTAAAGGCGCTGGGTTCACACAATAAAGTCAACCGGCGAACCCTCATTGAGGGGTCCAAAGATTGAGAGACGAGAAAGTGTAGGGTTTGACAGGAATTCTGCTCGCAAAACGTGGGATGACATTTTTTCTGTTTGTAATGGAAAGGGGGAAGAGTAGAACCATATGAAGATCCAGGTCAAGAAAGGTGATGTGGTCAAAGAACCCGCCGAGGTGCTGGTGCTTGGAGGATATGAAGATGAAACCCAGATGGATGCCTGGATCGACGCGGTCGATCGGCTCCTGAATGGCCAGCTTCGCACACTCCGAACGACTAAGGAATTTCAAGGCAAACTCAATCAAACCGTGCTCGTGCATACCCCAAACAAACACCGAGGCCCCAGGCGCGTCTTATTAGTAGGATTGGGGAAGCGGGGCGAGGTCACGTTGGATCGGGTGCGACAGGCCATGGGAACAGCGGTCAAGCGCGTGCGTCAGGCAGGGGCTCAATCGTTGACGGTTCCGCTGCTCGGTGGAAACACGGCCAGCTTTGAGGCTACCGATCAAGCCCAGGCCATGGTAGAAGGAACGATTCTGGGGAATTATCGGTTTACGCATTATCTCACGAATGCCGACGATCAGCCAAAGGCTGTGCAGGTCATGACCCTTCTGGCGACCGATGCAAGCCAACTCCCTACCCTGAAACGCGGGGCATTGCGGGGAGAAATCAGTGGGGAGGCCACCGCCTACGTTCGCGATCTATGCAATCATCCAGCCAATGTGATGACACCGGCGCGGATCGTGGAGGAGGCGAAACTGGTGGCCAAGGAAAAAGGGGTCCGGCTCACAGTGCTGGATCGCAAACAACAGGAAAAACTGGGTATGGGCGGGCTCTTAGGCGTGTCCCGGGGAAGTGCGGAACCGGCGAAATTTATCGTGTTGACCTATTCTGGGGCTGCAAAACGTGAGCCGCCGGTGGTTCTGGTTGGGAAAACCGTCACCTTCGATTCTGGTGGGATCTCCCTCAAGCCCGCTGAGAATATGGAGCAGATGAAGGCGGACATGACTGGAGGGGCTGAGGTTTTGGCCACGGTTCGCGCAGCCGCACGCCTTCGCCTTCCCCTGAACCTGGTGGGTATCTTGCCGGCGACCGAGAATATGCCGGGCGGTCGAGCGATCAAACCCGGAGATATTCTGCGGATGCTCTCCGGGAAAACCGTTGAAGTCCAGAACACTGATGCGGAAGGGCGGCTTGTCCTCGCTGATGGGCTCGCGTATGCCGTTCGATTGAAGCCCGCGTGCATTCTGGATGTTGCCACCTTGACGGGAGCCTGTATGGTGGCGCTGGGCCAATTCGCGATTGGCATGCTGGGCAATGACGACTCGCTCAAAGCTCAAGTCAAAGCTGCCGGCGAACAGGCAGGCGAGCGCGTGTGGGAGATGCCGCTTTGGGAAGAGTATTTCGAACAGTTGAAAAGTGATGTCGCTGACATGCGAAATATTGGCGGGCGAGGCGGAGGGATGATTACGGCCGCCATGTTTTTAAGCAAGTTCGTCGAGAATGTTCCGTGGGTCCATTTGGATATTGCCAGTACGGACTGGAGCCAATCAGAACGCCCCTATGTCGGCAAGGGGCCCACAGGAATAGGGGCTCGATTGCTCCTCCAATTTTTACTCAACCGCACGCAAGGAAAGTGAACCAGACATGCCGGTCCTTCCTCCTGTCGGTCAGGTCTTCCTGATCGGCTTTCATGGGACCGATCTCACCTCTGAGCAAATTGCCTGGTTGCAAGAATTGCGACCAGGTGGGGTAATACTATTTGCCCGAAATCTCGAAAGCCCTCTTCAAGTTGCAGCCCTGACAGCCGCTCTTCAGACACATGTGGGGGATGAGCCATTGTTGATTGCGATTGATCAGGAAGGCGGTCGGGTCTCGCGGCTTCCCAAGGGGTTTACCATTTTCCCCGCGGCGGCCACCATTGCCGCTTGTGGTTCACTTGATGTGGCCTATGCCGCGGCGGCGGTGACAGCCAGGGAACTGAAGGCCGTGGGGATTAACATGAATCTGGCTCCGGTGCTGGACGTGAATACCAATCCAGAAAACCCCGTCATTGGAGATCGGGCCTTTGGGAGTGACCCTGAACAAGTGAGCCGCTATGGCCTGGCGACGATGGAGGGACTTCATGATAACGGCGTTGTGGCATGTGGCAAACATTTTCCAGGACATGGCGACACTCTGTTAGATTCTCATCATGCCTTGCCTACCGTAGGTCTTTCTCGTGAACGGCTGGAGACGATCGAGAGTCACCCGTTTCGACAGGCCATTGCCCGAGGGCTTGAAGCAATCATGAGTGCCCATGTTGTCTATCCAGGATTCGATCCGATGCAGCCGGCGACCTTGTCCTCGATTCTGCTTACGGAAGTACTCCGGGAGCAACTGGGATTTCGCGGTGTCGTCTTGACCGATGATCTTGAGATGCGGGCGATTATCGATCATTTCTCGATTGAAGAGGCGGCTGTGCGGGCGCTCCAAGCCGGAGCGGATATGATCCTGATTTGTCATGATTCCGCACGCCAAGTGGCAGCGTTTCGGGCTGTGCAACAAGCCCTGGAGGCAGGAGAGCTAGACCCCGGACGGATTCAGGCGAGCATTGCCCGCATTCAGGCCCTCAAGAAGCGGTTTCGGATATCAAGAAGTACCTGCGAGCGTGCGTACGTATCTCAGGTTGTGGGTGCACCGCGCCATCGCGAATTGGTTGAAAAAATTAAAAAAGTGGCGGGAATGGCTTGAGGTTGACCGGGCAATCAGTGTAAGAACGTGGCAAGGAGATCGGATGCAGATTCAGCGGGTTCTTGTATAAAAGAAACTCAAAAAAAGGAGAAGCAATGCCATTGAAAAAGGGTGACATCCTCGACGAGCATAAACGCCACCCGCAAAGCTGCGGGCTGCTTGTTAAAGTCATGGCTGGAGGGGAAGGCTTCGAGAAAATTGTCTGTTGTGACTCGGAGCTCACAGAAGACGACCGGGTACCGACCGTCGTCCGGTCCAAGGGCCGTAAGCGAGGGTATCTTCCTCCTGCGGTCGTCTTGGATGAAAAAAAATTATACCCCAATTCCTGCGGCCTGCGGGTCATGATCATGGATGGAGGCGCTGGCTTTAAGGAAATCATTTGCTGCGGGCATTCCCTCACCATAAGCTCCATGCGAGAATTTCAGTATGGTCACTATCGCCAGGAGTCGCTTCCCGATACCTCAGAAGAACGATCTGGTCACGCCTGACTGTTCGCGTGGAGGCGGTCCACAAGCGGAGTGCGTGCCTGCGCCTTAGGTTTCGCAGTTGCGTGCCTTGCGTCTCTCTTCGTGGGTATGGCACTATTCTTTCTCCCTTTTCCCAGCCTCTGGGACTAAACCATGAGCGCGCTACCCGAATTCGTCGGCACGATCCACATTTTTTTGGGCCCCTACCGGGGGAATCCTATTGCCTTGTATTTGCGTAAAAAAGGCGATCAGGTAACGATTGCCCCGACAATTTATCCATGGAATCGGATCGTGGGGAGAGGAGAGACGGCTAATAAAGCCGCAGCCGACTTTGAAGAGAAATGGAAGCAGAATGGGCTTGCACCGGAGATGTATACAGGACCTCACTGGGAAGGCGGAATTAAGCCGGAGAAACCCAAACCTGCAGCCCCTCCACCGAAGTCTGCGGCTCCGAAGCCCTTGGAAGAAGGTAAGCCTGCAAAGCCCCCATCACCATCGCCGAATGAATCCTCCTCTGCTGCACCTTCTGCTGAAGCCATCAAAAGGTCGGCAGCCTCATAGCTTGGTCACTCCGCAGAGAACTATTACGGGCGTCAAGTCACGCGGTGGGTGAAAGAAGTTCTGCGAGAGGCTTGGAAGGCTTGGGCAGCCTTGATGAAGGTTCTGAACAACCGCTGCTGCGCGGGATCTCGATCATAGAGATATTCAGGGTGCCACTGGACACCTACAATAAAGGTACGCGATGGGGCTTCCAGAGCCTCAATTACTCCATCGGGAGCTGTGGCCGTGGCAACGAGAACCGAAGCCACCTGTTTCACGGACTGATGGTGCGAGCTGTTGACCCGTAATGATTCTCTCCCAAGAATCCGCGCTAATTGGCTCTGGGAACGGATGTGAATCACATGGGCTGTTGAGGTGGCGGAACGGATTGGTTTATGGTTGACAGATGAGGAAAGTTCCGACGGAATGTCTTGGATCAAGGTCCCCCCTAATGCCACATTCAAGGTTTGCATTCCCCCACAGATCCCCAGTGTAGGCATATTCATCCGATAGGCGTATTTCGCTAGTGTTAGTTCCAAGGTCGCACGTTCACGACTCATGCAAGGGAAGCGGAAGCGTTGCCGTTCCCCATAGAATTCCGGAGACAAATCGCTACCGCTTCCCGTGATAACGAGTCCGTGAAGCATGTTCATAATTCGCCGTACGGTGCTGGCGCCTGTGAAAAATGGCAAGACCAGAGGGAGACCTCCAGCATGGAGAAGAGCCTTGAGATAACGAGCCCGTAAAAAATAGGTTGGTTCCCGTTGCGTGCGATCGCGCTGATGCCCGGGATGGAAATCTGGCGTCACCCCAATGACCGGTTTCATGGTTTGAGGAATCAAACCCCGCGCGAGTCTGTTTCTATTCCATCTCCGTCGTGGGCTCCATCATGTGTTCGTCTTCATAGGGGGACACGCCGAAAAATCGAATAGGTTTTTCGCCTTTTAAGTGCTCAGGAGTAATCACGTACGTGCCATAAATACTAGGCTCCCACACGGCCTTAGCGGCCTCATTATCTCCGCCGGTCAGGATCCATGTAAATCCTCCGACTATGCCGCCAACCCCTGCATAGACGATTTTCGCAACGCCATAAGGGATCGTAACCAAAAAGCTGAGGACACTAAGACCGGCTTCCGTGGCCGAATCGGTTTCTTCCTCGTCATCCGCTGCCGCTCCAGAAGGCATAAGCAAGGGAGAAAGACATAAGGTTACAACTAAGATGCTCGCAAGTACACGTTTCCCCAGGACATGAGAAATACCCGCTGACGTTTGCTGATTGTCCATACCGATTCCTCCTCTTATGAATGTTTGCTAATGTAGCTATTGACCTAAGTGTTAAGGACTAAGTGCTAATCATGCGGTCAAGATGCCTGAGGAGTATTTACTCTATTCTCACCGCTGTTGCAAATGGGGAATGACTTAGTGTTCAAGGTCGAGCTGGCGAGCGATTTGTGCCTTCACCGTTTCTCGTTGGGCTTTTAAGCTTTCGGCGAGTTCGGTCTCAAACTGCTGCCATCCGAGGCGGGAAGTATCTGGGGGGATCCCACGCTCAATGGCCACTTGGAGTTTCAATTGGCAGAGCTGCTGAACGAATATGTCGTGACCAAGTGGCGTGTATTCGGCCCGTTCACTATCCGGCAGGCGCTGCAACAGGTCGGCATACCAATGTTCGAAGTCGAGAAGACGTTTGGCCTGTGCGAGTTGCTCAGTATTGAGTTCCACGACGACCTGAATGCCTCCCTTCCAACTCCGCTTCTTTAAGTTAAAGACACAATAGACGATCTGCGGATCGGCTTGATCAGTCTCCGGCCCAAAGAATAGGGTGAACCGATAGGGAGGAATAGGTGGTGGAGACAGCTCAGTCATTCTCTCGTTTCCTCCTTTCCCCCAAGAAAAATCGCATCGAAGACCAGAAGGCAGTCATAAAGGAGCAACCTCGTCCTCATAACCGAGACAGCACTGATGGGTTGACACGTGCTAGCGAAGGTCTATACAGTTGAAACCACAACATCTTCTTTCTCAGGGTGAGAGAAAACACACAATGTTTGGCACATTAGGGTTTTCTGAACTTATTATCATCTTAGTTATCATCTTGATTATATTTGGAGCGGGTCGGCTCCCTCAAATTGGAGAAGGTGTCGGCAAGGCGCTCAAGGGATTTAAGAAGGAAGTGCAGGATATTCCTCCTCCCCCAACAGAGTCCCCTTCCGGACCGGTGCCGCAACAGCAGCCCCAGCCTACGCAAGCAAGTGCGGATCCTCAGGTGCAGGATGGCACAAGTAGCTCTCCGACTCAGCCTTTCAGGCCGGGTCCTGAACAGACACCGGGGACCACAGCCGCCCAAGCCTATAGCGGTATTCGACCTGAGGTTGTGAATCCTGTAAGCCAGGAATCGCAGGGTTCTCCCGCCTCCGCGGTCTCACCAGTTAATCCGGCTGCTTCTTCCCCTCCACCACTTGCCTCGGGTGGGATGGAACCACCGCATCCAACTCCTATGACTCCAGGGGTTCAGCAACCTCAAGGGCAATATCCTCCGCTTCCTCCTGGTGCTATACAGAAGCCTGGGAGGAAACGGCCGTCTGCGATCGTCAATAAAGCGGCCGTGGCTCGTGTGCAAGCCCAGCGGGCCGCAATGCAGGCCAAGTCGGCGCAACAAGCGCAACAGCGGGACACAGGCTTATCACCCCAGGAGATGCAACATGTCGGTGAGGGGTTGGGCAGTGCGCTTCGGACATTCAGGCAAGCCGCCGCCGACGTACGAAATGCCGTTGATCCGGAAATGCGCACGATTCAAGCTGAATTGGAGGCGGCACAGAAAGAAGTCGAAGAATCTATTGAAATTGCCAAGCAACCGCCGGCATCCCAAGATCCCCCACCTTTATCGTAACATTCGTACATCCATCATCCTGTGTGCTCTCTTACATTGGTTGCACCAATTGGCATGTGGCTTGCCATTACTCTCATCAGCGTCGGTGTCGTGTTGTCGGGCTGCCAAGTTGAGGCTCCTATTCAAGACCCGATGATTGTCACGGCTCGCCTGGTGGATCTGCTTCATGACCCTGATCCTGAGGTCCGTCGGACCGCTGCGCTCTCGCTAGGGAAAATTGGACATTCCGCTGCCGCTCCGGCATTAGTTCAGGCACTCAGGGAAGATCCCGACCCGGTTGTTCGAGAATACAGCGCTTGGGCCCTTGGGGAAATTGGAGATACATTGAACCATAACGCCAAGATCCACCTTGTTCAGGCGCTGGGTGACGAGAGCATTGCGGTGAAACAAGCCGCGGCGACGGCTTTGGGTAAGCTCGAGAGCTCCCAAGAGGTGATGAATTTATTAAGTGAAGTCCTTATCATTGGTGGACGCGACAGCCGACGCGCTGCAGTGAAGGCCTTAATGGATCTTGATGGCAAGGCCGTTTATCCCGCTCTAGTCCAAGCGCTTTCGGATAGCGATCCCCAAGTCCGCCAGGGGGCAGTAGCGGCTTTGGGAGAATTGGGTGATCCGCGCGCTCGTCCCTTGTTGCGCAGGCGGTTGCTGCGAGATCCTGCGGTCGGCGTCCGAGCCGAGGCGGCTTACCGGCTGGGGTTGATGGGAGATCGGGACGATCTGCCTGCCTTGCAGCGTATTGCGCAAACTGATCCCACGCCGCTGGTTCACTTATGGGCCACTTGGGCCATTCAACGCATTACCGGATAAGCTGAAACACTGAAGCCCCACGGGTTGCGCTGCACGTGAACAGGGGTGGATTCGATGGATCAGGGAGTATCACAAGAGGGATCAGCTTTAGCAGTTTTCAATTGGGGGGCAAGTTCAGTCCGGTAGCATTGGGGACACACGCCATGGCTGAATTGCACCTCGGCATGTTCTGAGAGGTAGTCTTCCACCTGCCGCCAGTAGTTCTTATCATCTCGGATCTTTTTGCAATAGCAACAAATAGGCAAGAGCCCCTGGAGGCGCTTGATTTGTTGGCAAGCTGCCTCGAGCTCACAAACGCGCTGGGCCAGACCCTCCTGTAGCTCCAAGATCCGCAGGCCGACATGGACGCGGGCGCGCAGTTCGTCGGCATCGAATGGCTTGACAATGTAATCGTCGGCTCCTGCTTCCAGTCCTGAGACCACGTCATGGCGTGAACTCTTAGCCGTCACGAGGATGAGATACGTGGAATGTCCCAAAGGTGACTGTTTAATCGTTCGGCAGAGCTCAAGTCCGTTCAACCCCGGCATCATCCAATCAATGATCGCCAGGCACGGACGGGGAAGGTGCTGGAGGACCCGCCAGGCTCCGAGCCCATCGGCAGCCTCCACAACGTCATATTGCGCTCGATTCAGGGCTGCAATGAGTCGGTGTCGTGAAAGTGGATCGTCGTCGGCAATCAGGATCGACTTCATTCCTATGCTCCCCGGGGAAAGACTTCTTGAGGGTGTCACAGGCCCACCGACGTGTTCAGCGGACCATGAGTGGGCTTAATGCACATGTGGAAACACTCACAGGGAGACATATTGTGAAGACACAACACCTGGTTGGGTTACCTGGGAGATAGGCCCCACAAGCAGTTGTTCGACGAGTTCGAGCATATGAGAGAGGTCAAATGGTTTAGCTAAGATACAGGAGACTCCTAACTGGCTAGTCAGCACTCTGCTCGTAGCACCAAACTGTTGGGTAAACCCTGACATCATGATTGCCTTGAGCGAGGGGAACTCGGGAAGGAGTTCTTGCAGAGTCTGAATTCCGCCTTTTCCTGGCATGGCCAAATCACAGATGATCAAATCCGCTGGCTGCATTCGATACGATCGAATACCTTCCTGACCGTTGGGGGCTTCCCGAATCTGATATCCAGCACGTTCCAACACTTCGCGGAGCAAGCGGCGAAGCTGCTCATCGTCTTCTATGAGAAGAATAGAAGCCATATTTCCCCCATTTTACTCACTCAGAATCATCATGATGCTTCTGCACGACATGTGCCACCCATCGTTTACAAGAGCGGCTCAGATTCCTCGGGTTTTCCTTATTGAGAGGGGGGCATTGAATCACGTTTCGTTACGCCATGGCATGCTGCATGACAGCCTCATCAACGCTGTTGTAAACGGGAATGAACTTGGGAAAATTGGCGAGATCAAGAATCTTCCGAACGTATTCCTGAGGAGCGGCTATGCTCAGCCGACCGTTGTTGAGTTTCAAGGTTTGGTGAGCTAGCGCCAGTAATCCCAGGGCCGCGCTGTCGACAAAAGGAACGCCTTGAAAGTTCAAGACAATGTGGCGTTCAGGATGTTCTTGCGCTTTCTCCAGGGCGGCTGTGAAGGTTTTGCGGACAGTGAATTCGAACCGACCAGACAGATCAAGGATAATCGCTCCGGGCACCGTCCTCTGAGTAATGGTCATCATGAGTTGATTCCTCCCTTTCCTGTGTTTCCTGGCGCCTGCCAGGAGCCAGGTTTCCCGTCAAGACTGTGCGGTGTGTGGTAACGCTTTCAAAGCGACCTATGAAAGGTCTGTACAGAAGAAAACACATTTTACTCGATTTCGGATCGTGTTTTACAAGTGTATCGGCGAATTTCTCGTCGGCCTAAATGGTGGAACGAGTTATGGGGATCGATAGGATTAGGAGAGCGCAGGTTTGGTGTCAACAAGGAGGCTGATGGCCCGGCGGATTTGCTCGCGGTTACCGAGAAGGACGAGAACATCACCGAGTTCAAGGGTCATCTTCCCCGATGGATTGGATTGGGTAATGCCCCCGCGCATGAGCGCGATCACCGAAGCTCCCGTGCGCAGTCGGATATGCAACTCCTCTAAGGATTTACCAAGAGCAGGAGAGTCCTCGTCGATTCGACAGGTTTCCACCTCGACGTCTAAGAGCGTGCCCGCGCGAAGGTGATGAGCCAGCTCCGGCAGTTCACCGCGCCGGAGTAGGGCATAGCCTTCGCGCCGAATTTGTTCCGCTTTCTCGAGAATGAACGATTGAGGCACATGATATGTTTGCAAGACCAGCGTGAAAATTTCGATGGATGTTTCGAATTCTTCCGGGATCACTTCATTGGCGCCGAGGGCGAGCAATTCGTCGAGTTCCTTGAGATATCGGGTCCGTACCACAATATGAAGCGAAGGAGCCAGGGCTCGGGCCAGGCAAACGATTCGCCTGGCGCCAAATGGATCAGACGTGGCAATCACAAGCACCCGGGCGGAATCAATCTGTACGTGCTTGAGCACGGTGGGATTTGTAGCGTCGCCATAGCGAATGGGCACGCCTTTGACCACCTCCCGTTGGACGACATCACCTCGAATCTCGAGGATCACATGAGGGATCTCGACTTCACGGAGTACCCTGGCGAGATTGCGGCCATTGAGCCCGTAGCCTACGATGACGACATGATCACGCAGTTTCAAGGGAGGTGCATCTACGGGAGAGGACATCCGTCGCGGCCACCAGTGATGCAGGCGCTGCATGGCTTCGGTTCGGCGGGCCAAGCGTGGAGACCATTGAATAAGGAAAGGGGTGATGATCATTGTTAGAACTGACACGACAAGAAAAACGTTGTAGGCCTCAAGAGAGAGAATACCCAACTGGTGGCCCTCCTGAGCCAAGATAAATCCAAATTCTCCCACTTGCGCCAGAGCAATACCGGATAAGATAGCCGAACGAAAGGGAGCGCCCGCGGCAAGGACCGCGCCAACGCCTGTGAAAAATTTTCCCGTGATGACGAGGACCACCAGTAGAAGAATTAATGCGGGATAGGTCAGAAGGACGTGTGGATCCATTAACATGCCGATGGAGACAAAAAACAGGCTGTTGAAGCTGTCGCGAACGGGGAGGATTTCCGCGATGGCCTGATGACTGTACTCCGATTCAGAGATAAGTAGCCCGGCAATAAAAGCGCCAAGCGCGAGCGACAGTCCGGCCAATGAGGTCAGCCAGGCGGTTCCCAACCCTAAGACAACCACAGTTAAAAGGAACAATTCTCGGCTTCTGGTGCTCACGATATGTTGCAACAATCTGGGGACGATTACGCGAGCGGTGACGACAATGACAGCGACCATAAGCCCAGACTGTCCCAGGGTGAGCACGACCTCTCCTATGCCTTGTGAATCCTGCTCGGCTAAGAGCGGAGCAATAAGGATCATGGCAACCACAGCGAGATCTTGAAAAATTAAGATGCCGATGGTCGAACGCCCATAGAGCGTTTCACTCTCGCCTCGTTCAGCAATGGCTTTGAGCACAATGGCCGTACTACTCAACGACAGGAGCAACCCCCAGAAGATGGCTTGTCGGGCCGGCAGCCCCACAGCGAATGCTCCAAGAAAGGTGAGAAGCAACATGCTGAGAATTTGTATGGGCCCGCCGATCAGGAACAAATTGCGCGAGGCTTTCAGGTGGGTCAGGGAAAACTCCAACCCAATGGTGAATAAGAGAAGAATGACCCCGATTTCAGCGAGATACCGCACTTGATCATGGTCGGAAATCAGATTCAGGCCATAGGGACCGACCACTGTGCCGGCAACAATGAAGCCGGCAATCGAGGGTAAACGGAGCTTCTGGAACAAAAAGACAATGCCGATTGAGACGGAAAAAATGATGAGAATGTCACGCAGAATGGACGGATCAGCCATGGAGCTTGTAATGCCGGAAGATAACGTTGGGCTTCAAGATGCCTCACTATACATGGGAGAGTGGAGTATGACAAAAGCGAGGGACGGTCTTCCTGAGAGCATGTCGGCTCTCTTCTCGAACGCGAGGCTGCGAACGATGTCACGCCTTCCCGCCCGGTTCTTTTCAGCCAAGGCTAATGATTGATAAGGCTTCTCGCAAATTCGACAGCAAAGGGTTAACGCAAGTCCTCAAACAACCATGGGGCTTCTTGTTTTCTCCGTTGCTCATAAGCGCAGATCGCAGCCTCTTTTTGAAGCGTCAGCCCGATGGCATCGAGCCCTTGGAGTAGACAGGTTTTCCGAAAGGGGTCGATGGAAAAGGAAAAGACGTGACCATAGGACGTGGTAACCGTTTGGGTTGGAAGGTCGACCGTGATGGGATCTTCTGGATGGTGGGCAACCATATCGAACAAGGTTTGAATCGCCTCAGGGGAAAGGCGCACCGGGAGCATCCCGTTTTGTAAGCAATTGTTGTAGAAGATATCGGCAAAACTGGGAGCCACAATGGCGCGAAATCCATAGTCGAGCAAGGCCCATGGGGCATGTTCTCGCGATGACCCACATCCAAAATTTTCTCGGGTTAACAAAATGCTGGCACCTTGAAATTGGGGTTGGTTCATAAAAAAGTCTGGGTCTGGTGACCCATCGGCCCGATAGCGCCAATCCGCAAACAATCCTTCCTTCAACCCGGTCCGGTGGATCGTTTTGAGATACTGTTTGGGAATGATTTGGTCCGTGTCCACATTGACGCGATCCAAGGGAGCGACTTTTCCCGTCAGCGTGACAAAGGCCTGCATCTTACCCTCTTCTTGACTGATGAACGGTGTACGATCAAATCCGGTGAGGGAACATCCTCGTGATAGCTTATTCCCACTGGCGAATGTCCACGAAATGTCCTGTGACCGCTGCAGCGGCAGCCATGGCCGGGGAGACTAAATGGGTTCTCCCCCCCTTACCCTGCCGGCCTTCGAAATTGCGATTGCTCGTTGACGCACAGCGTTCACCTGGTTTTAGGACGTCGGCGTTCATCGCTAGACACATGCTGCACCCAGGTTCGCGCCATTCCGCTCCTGCAGCACAAAAGATGTCGGCGAGGCCTTCCTGTTCGGCTTGCTGCTTGACAAGCCCTGATCCTGGGACAACCATGACCTGGACCCCTGGGGCGACTTTCTTGCCTTTCAGGTAGGCGGCGGCCACTCGGAGATCCTCAATGCGTGCGTTCGTACATGAACCGATAAAAACCCGGTCAATAGCAATCTCTGTGATAGGCGTGCCCGGTGTGAGCCCCATATACTCCAGGGCTCGTTCGGCTGCACGGCGGCGTTCTTCGTCAGGGAAGCTTTGAGGGTCTGGCACGTGGCCCGTGACACTAGTGACCATTCCGGGATTGGTGCCCCAGGTTACTTGGGGGAGCAGTTTGCTGGCATCAAAGGTGACGGTGGCGTCATAGCGGGCTTCTGGATCCGTGTGCAAGGTTCGCCATGAAGCGACAGCCTGTTCAAACCAGTGCCCTTGGGGGGCCATGGGTCGGTTTCGAAGATAAGAAATCGTGATGTCATCAGGGGCAATCATCCCCGCACGAGCACCGCCTTCAATGGACATATTGCATAGGGTCATTCGGCCTTCCATAGTGAGCGCACGAATGGCCGGTCCGGTATATTCGATAACATAGCCTGTCCCTCCTGAGGTGCCGATGGTTCCAATAATGGCCAGGATAAGATCCTTTGGCGAACAATAAGACGGCAATGTCCCTTCCACCCGGATTTCCATGGACTTGGGACGTTTTTGGACGAGGCATTGGGTGGCCAACACATGTTCCACCTCACTGGTTCCGATACCAAAGGCGAGTGCACCAAAGGCGCCATGAGTAGAGGTGTGTGAGTCTCCACAGACAATCGTCATGCCGGGGAGCGTAAGCCCTTGTTCCGGACCGATGACATGAACGATACCTTGTCGAACGTCGTGCATGCTGAAAAATGGGATGTCGAATTCCTGGCAATAGGCCTCAAGAGTTTGGACTTGGATAAGACTCAAGGGATCGGAGATCCCGCTCCGTCGATCTGTGGTAGGAACGTTATGGTCAGGGACCGCCAATGTCGCTCGGGGACGGCGGACCCGCCGTCCGGCAAGTTTCAGCCCTTCAAACGCTTGGGGGGAGGTGACTTCGTGGATTAAATGTCGGTCGATATAGAGCAATGTCGTGCCATCGGGTTCCTCTTCCACGACATGAGCCTCCCAAATTTTTTCAAAAAGTGTCTTGGGGGGCATCGCTGTTGTCCTACTCAATGAAATTCAATAAAGTTTGGATACGAGCGAACGCAAGGTGAGTCAGCGTTTATTCGATGACTATACCAGAGTTTCGCGTGATCCTGAAGAGCTTGTGGCAAATTGCCCCAGAGCGATCGAGCTGTTGTCGCAAACGTCATGTGGCATAGTGAGTAAGATATTGCTCTATCATCAGGAAATCAATTGGATTTTTGTCGCAAGGCATGAAGTTTGCTATACTCAAGTGGGCGTGATTTGTATCGCGAAATTAATGGTCTAGAGACTGAACGATCAAATAAAGGAAGGCTTTTTCTCTTCCCAGCGGTAACCCCTTCCCAGTCACAGGATGTGACACATGCTGTTCAGATCCATTCCAACTCGTGGGTCAAAGAAATTCTTCGCAACCAAAAGAGAGCACCGGTCCTCGTATTGAGACATTAGAGAGAACAACCCGTGGGGTTTATCAGGCAACTGCTCAGTTGGTTTTCTCAAGACATGGCCATTGATTTGGGAACGGCTCATACCCTGGTCTACGTTCGAGGGCAGGGCATCGTGCTCAATGAACCATCGGTCGTTGCGGTGGAAAAACAGACCAATACGATTTTGGCCGTGGGGCATGAAGCGAAGCGAATGGTGGGCCGAACCCCCGGGAACATCTCCGCCATTCGTCCCATGAAAGAAGGAGTTATTGCCGACTTCGAAACCGCCGAGCGGATGCTTCGGTATTTTATTCACAAGGTCCATAATCGGAGTACCTTTGTACGCCCTCGGATCATCATTGGCGTGCCTTCTCAAATCACCCAAGTGGAACAACGGGCGGTCAAGGAGTCGGCTGAACTGGCTGGAGCTCGCGAAGTGTATTTGATCGAGGAGCCTGTGGCTGCGGCGATCGGGGCAGGACTGCCTATTACCGAGCCTTCAGGAAACATGGTGGTGGACATCGGGGGTGGCACCACAGATATTGCCGTCATTTCCCTGGGGGGGATTGTGTACAGCGAGTCCGTGAAAGTCGCGGGCGATCAGTTGGATTTGGCGATCATGAGCCACCTGAAACGCGAGTATAACTTGCTGATTGGGGAACATATGGCTGAGCGGATCAAGATAGAAATCGGGTCTGCCTATCCCCTCTCTGAAAAGGCTCAGATGCTGGTTAAGGGCCGAGATTTGGTGTCTGGAATTCCCCGAACAATTGTGGTGGAGGACTCCGAAATCCGGGAAGCCTTACAAGACTGTATTAGTACTATTGTGACGGCCATCAAGGTGGCCTTGGAAAATACACCTCCAGAGTTAGCTGGAGACATCATTGAGCGGGGAATTGTCTTGACAGGCGGGGGATCCCTTCTCAAAGGCTTGGAAGCACGGTTGCGCGAGGAAACGGCGTTGCCTATTGTCATGGTCGACGATCCGCTGACATCGGTGGTCCTCGGGGTAGGCAAGACGTTGGAGGAACTCTGGCTCCTCCAACGTGTGGCATCGCGCTCGCATCGATGAACGCATAGGAAAGGACTCATCCCATGATTGGTCGTCTTCGTCCGGGGATAGTGGGGGGTCCCAATGTCAGGCGCTTCATCATTGTCGTCCTCACGATCGCTGTGTTGGTGATGGTCTTTCTTCCACGGACCGCCCATCTTGTCCTGCAAGGCATTGGCCAACCCTTTGCTGAGGCGGTCGCCATCCCGCTGAAGGGGCTTGCGAGCTTAGACTATGCCGTCCGAGAATGGTGGAACCACTATGTGGCCTTGCAAGGAATCTATGAACGGAATCGTCAACTCCGTCAACAGATTCAAATACTCCAGGGTGAACTCAATCGGTATCGAGAGCAAGCGCAGGCTGCCCAACGTCTCGCTGCGCTCCTCCGTTTCCGAGAGCACGTGCCTGTTCCCACGGTGGCCGCCCGCGTGATTGGTCGGAATGCCTCGAATTGGTACCAAGCCCTGATTCTTGACAAAGGTCAGAATGACGGAGTGGAGAAGGAGATGGGGGTAGTGACGCCCGCAGGGATTGTGGGACAGATCGTAAAAACGACCGCTTCCACGAGCATTGTCTTGTTGATTACAGATCCTAATCTGGCTGTACCCGCGGTTATCCAACGAACCCGCGATGAGGGTCTTGTTCAAGGTATAGCCCACGAACAGAAGGTGCGAATGAAGTACATTCCGCCTCTTTCTGCGGTGAAGGTGGGGGATATGGTGGTCACGTCAGGGTTGACAGGAGGATTTCCGCGCGGTCTGCTCATTGGTGAGGTGCTCAAGGTCGAAAAAGGTCCTGGCGACTTGTTCCAAACAGCCTGGGTCGTTCCATCTGTAGATGTTCAAACCTTGGAGGAGGTTCTGATCATTCTGCAAGCCCGTCCCCAAGAAGTCCGAGAAATGTTGGAAACGCCGCTGGGATCTCCCGGTGGCATGATGACATCCCCATGAAACTTCTTCTCTATGCAGGACTGATTTTTCTGCTCGTTCCCATCCAGACCACGATCCTTCATTCCTTGAGTCCTTTTGGGATCAGGCCAGATCTCTGTCTGGTCGCTGCGTGCCTCATCGGGTTTTGGACCGGTCATGTGGAGGGAGGAGCTATGGGGGGGCTCCTAGGGTTTGTCCAAGATCTCTTTTCTGGCGGGACCCTCTGGTTAAATACGGTAACGAAAGCCCTTGTGGGGTTTTCCATGGGAGTACTGATCAAACATTTTGCCAATTTGACGTCGCAGTGGATCTTTTTCCCGGTAGTGATTTTTTCTCTCATAAGCGGGATGGTCTTCCTGGTATTTGCACGTGGAGCGATAGAACTCATCGGCGTGGTGCAGCACCTCTCTATTATGCTTGTGCCTCAAGCCCTGCTCGATGGCATGCTCGCCGTGGTGGCGAACTGGGCCTTGACGCGGAGGATTGCTCAGACCGATAAGCTGTGAGGACATGGCATCTCGGGAGCTGGGGTATGAGAAATACGGGAGAAGGCAATATGCAAGGCCTGATGGATTCTGGGAGAGAAACATCAGAGTTCACAGAGCTGCAACAACGACTGGTCTTTCTCAAGGTCGGGGTGATGTTGTTGATGGGAGTGCTGGTTCTCCGGTTGTGGCAGCTCCAAATCCTCGATGGCGCCTATTATCGCGATCTTGCCCAAGATAATCGGACCCGCTCCGTTGTCTTGCAACCTGCTCGGGGCTTGATCTTTGACCGGCATGGAGTCTTACTCGCCAACAACGTCCCAAGTTTCAACTTGTACGTCGATCTCAAGGACGTCCCGGATCGAGCGGAGTTGGTTCGCGAGTTAGGCACCCTCTTGAAGGTGGATCCTAAAACACTTGCAACCAAACTCCAACCTCGCGGCGTACTGACTCGCGTGAAAGTGAAAAGCGGGTTGACGCTTCGAGAGGCCGCCTTGATCGAATCCCATCGGCTGAGTTTACCCGGTGTTGTGATCCAAGCGGAATATCAGCGCAACTATCCCGTGGGTGCGTATGCGGGCCATGTATTGGGATACGTCGGAGAGATCTCAGAAGACCAATTGCGGCAAAAAGAATACGAGGGGCTCATTCGCGGAAGCATCGTCGGGCAATATGGTATTGAGCGGACCTATGATCGGATCCTTCGAGGACGAGCAGGGCGCAAGCTGATTGAAGTGGATGCCTTGGGCCATGAAAAACGCACGCTCTCGGTCGAGAAACCACGGGCGGGTGATGACATTTACCTTACTATTGATTTCCGCCTTCAGAAATTGGCGGAAGACCTCTTAGGAGAGGAAGCCGGTGCGATCGTTGCTCTGGATCCCACCAACGGGGAAGTTCTGGCCTTGGCGAGCCGGCCGAGTTTTGATCCCAATCAGCTTTCACGAGGTCTCTCCCCCCGCCAATGGCAAGCGATTCTGAACGATCCGCGCTATCCCTTGACCAATCGTGCGATCCAAGGCCTCTATCCTCCAGGGTCCACGTTCAAGATTATTATGGCAGTCGCTGCGTTGGCGACCGATACGGTGGAAGGAAGCGACTCGCTCCAATGTCTTGGGCGTTATCGCTTTGGGCGCCGAATCTATCGTGATTGGAAACCTGGCGGGCATGGATTGGTCAATCTCCATCAGGCACTCGTTCAGTCGTGTGATGTGTATTTCTACAAGGTCGGACATCGGATGGGGATCAACACGATCGCCACTTATGCGAAGCGGTTCGGATTGGGGCAAAAAACCGGAATTGATCTGCCTGGCGAGCGCGCAGGCATTGTGCCCTCTCCGGAATGGAAACAACAGACTCGCGGGGAACCCTGGTATCCAGGCGAGACGATTTCTGTATCCATCGGGCAAGGATATGTGACCGTCACGCCGATCCAGATGGCCGCAGTTGTGGCCGCTGTCGCCAACGGAGGGCTTGCCGCTCCCCCTCGACTGCTCCTTGCTGTGCGACCACGAGAAACGGAACGCTTGGTACCCGCCCACTCAGTCTCGGCGAAACCGGTGATCCAGCAGGCAGACTGGCTGCCACAGGTTCAAGCGGCCCTCGCTTCCGTGGTGACAAACGGAACAGGGAAACGAGCCTATTCCGCGGTGGTCCCGATTGCTGGAAAAACGGGGACGGCTCAGGTGGTGGCGCTGCGGAAGAGAGAGTATGAAGGCGAGGTTCCTAAGGTGTTGCGCGATCACGCCTGGTTTGTCGCCTATGCGCCCACGGATCATCCTCGCATTGCCCTGGCGGTGCTGGTGGAGCATATGGGACATGGTGGATCAGCCGCCGCTCCATTGGCGAAGCAATTGATTGAAGCCTACTTTCAACAGAACAAAGAAGCAGTGTCCGCAACCCCCTGATGGGCTGATGGACTTGTTGCAGAAAGGAAAACCATTGCAGATGCTCTTGGGGAGTACAAATGAACGACGGCGATCAGAACGTGGATTCGACGCGATTGATTGGTGTCTGATCGGCGTGGTGATAAGTATTCTCTTTTTAGGAGTTCTTTCAATTTACAGTGTCACATCCAGCACGCACCAGGCACGCTTCCCAATTTATCTCAAGCAGGTGGTGTGGATCGGTGTAGGAAGTCTGGCTTTCTGGATTCTGGCAAGAACGGACTATCACAAGTTGGCTCGGTTTGCCTATGTTTTTTATGGCATAGGGCTCATCGTGCTGCTTCTTGTGCTCGTGGCAGGAAAAAGTAGCCGAGGGGCGCAGCGATGGATTGCCTTGGGGCCTGTGGCCGTTCAACCCTCTGAGTTTGTGAAGGTGACCTTGATTGTGGCGCTCTCTGTGTATTACGCCTCGAAGGCTCGGCATGGCTGGCTCTATCGCGTCATTGTGCCAGGACTCATCACTTTGCCGGGCTTTTTGTTGATCTTGAAGCAGCCGGATTTGGGTAGCAGTCTGAGTTTTCTCGCCTTGTATCTCACACTCGTGCTGGCTGTTGGTGTAAAGTCAAAGGCTTTTGGATTGGTTGTCTTGTCCAGTCTTATGGTGTTTCCCTTTGTGTGGGGTGAGGTTTGGGGGTCGCTCCATGATTATCAGAAAGCCCGTATTATGAGTTTTATGGACCCCATGTCTGACCCTGGAGGAACCGGGTATCATGGGTTACAATCCCGTATAGCGATTGGCTCAGGGCAACTGTGGGGAAAAGGGCTTTATGGCGGCACGCAGATACAATTTAAGTTTTTGCCGGAAGGCCATACGGACTTTGTCTTTGCCGTCTTTGCAGAGGAATGGGGGTTTCTCGGATCCCTGGTCTTAGTTATGCTTTTTGTAGCACTGTTTTTGCTTGGGTTCGAGATCGCCGCAGAGGCCAAAGATAGGCTTGGCGCACTGCTTGCCATTGGGGTGGTGGGGATGATGGCGTTTGGAGTCATTGTCAATATGGCCATGACGGTGGGACTTGCCCCCATCGTGGGTATTCCTTTGCCATTGATGAGTTATGGAGGGAGCGCAACCGTGGTGAACTTGGCAGCTCTAGGGATCCTGCTCAGTGTTAGACGCCACCGGTTGACCTTACTTCAATAAAAGAAACGACAAATCCCGGTGCTGGGATTGCGACAATAATGAGGACATGGAAGAGCGACACACGCGGGCATAGCATGAGGATACCATCGTGTGCAAGGTGGTTACATAGATAGCCCTTCTTCTATGTTCCGTTTCTGCATGGATGGAGCGTGATCGATGAGTCTTGAAATTGCTATCAATGTCACACCTGAAGAAACTCGAGCGGCGGTGCTGGAGAACCGGGTGGTAACCGAATTATACGTGGATCGTGCGAAGCAGAAAGACTTCGTGGGTGATATTTACAAAGGGAAAGTGGTCAAAGTGCTGCCGGGCATGCAAGCCGCGTTCATCGATATTGGGTTGGATCGGGCAGCGTTCATGCACGTCTCGGATCTCTCCGTCGGCACGGAACCCGGCGATATTCTGGTGGAGAGCGAAGAAGAAGATGAGAAAGGCCCGGAAGTTCCTCGGCCACGCCGTCAGATCCTGCGACCAATTGAAGACTTACTGACGGAAGGGCAGGAGTTAATGGTGCAGATTTCCAAAGGCCCGATCGGCACAAAAGGCCCACGGGTTACCTCCTATTGCTCCTTGCCGGGGCGATTTTTGGTGTTCATGCCCAATGTCGATCATATTGGCATCTCCCGGCGTATTAGCCACGATGAGGAGCGAAGTCGACTCAAGGAGCTCATGAGGCGTCTGCGCAAGCCAGGCTATGGCTATATTGTTCGGACGGTCAGCGAAGGGGTCAGCGAGGAAGAATTGCGATCCGATGTGGAATTTCTGGCTGCCTTGTGGGAAGACATTCTCAAGAAATACGAACAGTCCGTCGCCCCGGCGTTGCTCCACACGGATTTGACCCTTACCCTTCGGATCGTGCGTGATCTGTTCACCAAAAAGGTGGATCGGCTGCTGATTGATTCCAAGGAGGAATTCGAGCAAGTCAAAGAGTTCGTGCGGCGGTATCTTCCGGAACAAACCTCCCGTGTGTATCACTACGACAAGGAAGAAGGACTGTTTGAGTATTTAGGCATCGAGATGGAAATCTCCCGCGCCTTGAACCGAAAAGTCTGGTTGAAATCGGGAGGCCATATCGTCATTGATCACACGGAGGCCATGACGGTCATTGATGTGAATA
>RFGT01000065.1 GCA_003696975.1 Nitrospirota bacterium
CGATCCTCCTCCCCTGCGTACCGTAGAACCTCCAGCCGCCGCGGAAAAAATTGTAATCCTTCGTGATCCTGCTCAACCTTTTTATATTGAGGGGTACCACAAGCCAGCCGTCACCCACCCTGATCAACCGGTGTACGACGCCATCGACGATATCTTGACCAATGGGAGGACCTCCCGGTTCTATCGATCCCTGGTGCGAGACAAGAAAATTGCCGTTGCCGTAGGCGCCTATGGAGCCTATCCAGGAGAAAAATATCCCCACCTCTGGGTGGCTTACGCGGTTCCAGCCAAAGGGGTCTCCAATACGCAAATCCAACAAGCCATGAGAGAAGAACTGGATCGCCTGAAGACGGAGGAGGTTTCTGACAAAGAACTCGCCAAGTTTCGAACTCGCGCTAAGGCCAGTTTGCTGCGATCCTTGAAAAGTAACCTTGGTTTGGCCATGCAGTTGACCGACTATCAATTATTGTTCGGGGATTGGCGCGAATTGTTCCGCTATATCGATCGCTTGAACCGAGTGACGAAAGCCGACGTCAGACGAGTAGCAAAACGTACCTTCACTCCAGCCAATCGAATCGTTGCTATGATTGAAACTCAACCGCCATCACCCCAAACACCCTTGGCTTCTTCGACACCTACTCCATGAAATCCATCCCCGTCTGAGAAAAGAGGAATTATCCTGTGATGCAGAACCTAAGACGTCATTATGCCACGATCCTTTTGAACATCTTGGCGTATCTCACATTGCCCATACTGGTTTGGGCGCAAGTCGAATCCGTTGAGCAACTTCGGTTTCCACCTCTTCCCGCTCCCACGATCCCAGAACCGACTCGAGTGGTGCTTGACAATGGATTGGTCGTCTTGCTGATGGAAGACCATGAATTACCACTCGTGAGCGCAAGCGCGAAGATTCGCACGGGATCCCGTTGGGAGCCTTCATCGAAAATCGGGTTGGCCAACCTCACCGGTATGGTCATGCGCAGTGGGGGTACACGATCCATGACCGGGGATGAACTGGATGATTATTTGGAGGGCAAAGCGGCAATCATTGAAACGGCAATTGGACAAACCGAAGGACAAGCCTCCATGAATTGTTTAAAGGAGGATTTTGCGGAAATATTCCGGACCTTTGCCGAAGTCCTCCGCTATCCTACCTTTGACGAAGAAAAATTGATTATTGCCAAAGCACAGGTTATGGCGGCTATTGCCAGACAAAACGATGATCCTGACAGTATTGTCTCCCGTGAGTTTCGCAAATTAATCTATGGTTCCGATTCCCCCTACGCGGCTTACGAGACGTATGCGACCGTTCGTGCTATTTCCCGAGAGGACTTAATTGCTTGGCACAGGCGATACTATCACCCTAATCGCATTATTTTGGGCCTTGTTGGGGATTTCGAGACGAAAGAGGCGCTCGCTCTGATCAAATCGGTTTTTGGCTCGTGGCCCCGTGGACCCGAATTTCCTGACCCTCCCATCCCCTACCAAACCCATCCTACACCTGGCGTGTATTATGCTGAGAAAAATGATATGACGCAGGCCAAAATCATAATGGGCCACTTGGGTCTGCTCCGGAAAGATCCCGACTATTACGCCGTCGTGGTCATGAATCAGATTCTTTCCGGCTCGTTTAGCGCCAGACTGTTTTCCAACATTCGATCTCACAAAGGTCTTGCCTACGATGTCCAGGGTGCCGTAGGTTTCGAATGGGATTATCCCGGTATGGCTTTCCTCTCCATGTCCACGAAAACGGAAACGACAAAACGCGGCATTGAGGCGCTGATCGAGGAAGCCAAAAACATGGTCACCAATCCTCCCACCGAAGAGGAGGTGGCAAAAGCCAAGGCAAGTATTATCAATTCCTTCGTGTTTTCTATCGATTCTCCAAGCAAGGTACTGGGGAAATACATGACCTACGAGTATTACGGATATCCACACGACTGGCTTCAGCGGTTTCGCAAGGGCATCGAACAAGTGACCACCGCACAAGTTCGCGCCGCAGCGCGGAAACACCTGCGTCCCCAGGATTTTGTCTTGCTCGTCGTTGGACCCCGAGATGGAACGCGATCCGCTCTGACAGGATATCATGTGACCGAACTTGATATTTCTATTCCTGAATCGTAGCAAGTGGCGCCTTTCCGCGGACTTTTTCTCCTCACATACTTTTGGCTTCGGCAGTGGGTACATACGGCAGCTCTTGCTGCGTACGAGTTTTCCCGAAATGGGCTGATTCTGACCTGTCTTCTTTGGCTTGGCGCAAGTGGTTGTGCGAGCAATCCCTACACGGCACGCTCGCAACTTTTGATCATTCCAGAGTCGTATGAAATCCAAATGGGCGAACAGGCCTATGCTCACGTTCTTGAGGATCCCAAAATTACCATTTCAACGGATCCTCGTGAGGTTGAGCCGGTTCAACGTGTGGCCAAACGCATTATCGCCGCAGCAAAGGTTTCAAAGTATGCCGAACGTGCAAAAAAATTTGCATGGGAGGTCACAGTCATCAAAGACGACAAGACCAAAAATGCATGGGCCTTACCGGGAGGAAAAATCGCCGTCTATACTGGGATTTTCCCTGTTGCTAAAAACGAAGCAGGGCTAGCCGCTGTCCTTGGGCATGAGGTCGTCCATGCCTTGGCCAGGCACGGAGCAGAACGGATGAGCCAAGGGCTCGTGGCCCAATTTGGATTGCAAGCTGCGTCCATTCTTCTCTCAACTGGAGGGGGGCTTGGGCCGCAAATGAATCGGGTTGTCATGCAGGCCTTGGGGCTGGGCGCGCAGGTGGGAATTCTGCTTCCGTTCAGCCGAAGCCATGAATCTGAAGCCGACTATGTGGGATTATTACTGGCCGCGCAGGCAGGGTATGATCCTCGAGAAGCCATCCGATTATGGCAACGCATGGCTGCAGCCTCAGAGGGGCAACCCCCAGAATTTCTCTCCACGCACCCCTCACATGAAACACGGATTCAAAATTTGCAACGATGGATGCCTGAGGCTCTGGCTATTTACAACCGAGTTGAACACGCGCCCGTAGCCGATCTGCCCACTGTAACACCTTCTCCCTCTCAGGAGCATCCATCGCCACCGTCGGAATCTCACTAAGCACATGGGGCCGAATTGCAGGTTTTTGGAAGAACAATTTCTACCCAGTTAAGATGGGAAAGCGAGAATATTTCCGATTGTATTCCTGCCGCCTTGCTAGGGTTCGAGCGC
>RFGT01000066.1 GCA_003696975.1 Nitrospirota bacterium
ATTTGGATCCACAATGGGTGGTTCATTGCCTTGCTGAGCCGAAAGTTCAATGGGCAATTTAATGAAATGAATGTTATACAATTGATGACCAGCTCGCTCTGGGCACAGACTCCAGCGTCCATTTTCTCCAGGCTTCGCTGGATAGACACTCACATTGCCATCTTCATCTAACCGGATCGGCTCAAGCCATGGCGCACCATTGTGATCTCTGGAAAACGGTGCGCGCTTGCCGAAATGCGGGGTGAGCCAGGGCCATGCCACTTTCCCCGTAGCTGGTTCAAACCAGATTGGGCGTCGTTCCCCGGGCTTGTACCCTTGCCACTCCGGGCGATACTTGGGGTTCTTTCCCAAGGTAGCCTCACGCTCGCTCATGGCCCGATTGCCCTGCCAGGCCCAGTCCACGACGGTTGCGTCATAGGACATGAGCTGGCCGAGTTCATCATCCGTATTGCCTGGCTTCCCTTGGCTAGACAACTGCATCGCCACCCAATCTTTGATATTCACGACTGCCGGATCAGCTTTCCAATTGCTCTTTCCGCTGCCGACGATCTTGAATTTCTTGCCGAACCAATTCACGGTCTGACCCACGAGTTGGTCAGACGTCACAGGCTTGTGGATTCGTCCAACCCGATCAGGCAACTCTCGCAGGGGAGGCATCACATCAGTTTGATACCCGGGCACCTGCAGGGTGTTGTACACCCGCCAGTATCCCCACATGCCCGCGACATAATGGTGTGCAACGTGACAATGGAAAAGGAAGTCTCCCGCCAGCCACTGGCAAAGACCAGACCCACACTCGGTTTCCAAATCCAGCGCTTCGGCGGGACCAATGACCTCGACATCAACACGATCGGATTTGGTGCGGATCACGGGATATTTCACCGGTCCATTTTGGCCAGTAGTCCACACAGGCATCTGGGTGGCACGCGGGCTTCGTTGCCACCGGATGGCACCGCCATGAGGATGGTGGGAGTGAAAGACTTCTGAACCTCCATGCACGACTCGGAATTTGGCGGGATCACCCAAGTAGCTCCGCGGAATAGTTGTCGCCGTATCCCCAAAGGTATAGGCGCTATAAGCCATCGATTCATCTTCGAACCCGAAATACTCATGCTGCACATGCATGTTGTTGATTCCGAAGGGCTCACTCCGGTAGTTCAGCGCACGGGCTCCTGGGCGATAGGCGTCGGTGAGAGGATCGCGTTGCGGTAAGAAATCCCCATGTTTGTTCACAGGCCGGAACGCTTCATCGCCGACTTCATGATAGATAATGACAAACTCTCGAAAATCCGGACCCTTCGGGGTGTCAATCATCACTTGCCACCCACTTCGGGCTTCTGTCGCCGGACCGGTTCCCAATGGCTCTAGGTACTTCGACCCTCGGGGTTCCACCACAAACACGCCGAAGAGCCCCATGACGGTCAATTCTCGATCGTTGCTGAAGGTATGGAATTGCCGTGCCCCCTCTTGGGTATCGGGATCAATATACCATTCCATTTCAATGGTCTCTCCCTCAGCAGCCACCGAATCAGGGTTCGTGGTGGTGGCCGGCTTTCCAGTCTTGCTCATGACCATGTCTGAGCCATTGATATGGAGGCTGACCTCTTCACCAAATTCCAGCTTATTCCGCAAGGTGATCTTAATACAGTCACCTTGATTGCCCCGAATGACCAGGGGAGTAATCCATTGAGCTTGCGCACCATTTTTGACTGCCCCAGGATCGTAATGTCCCTCCACCTCACGGGCCGCGGCATTTTTGGCTTCTTCCGCCCGGACCTTATCGATATTTTCCGTCAGGACATACATGTACCCGGGGTAGTAATCCAGCCATTGGTTTAAGGTAATTTCTACATTAATCGCGGAGATGTCGTAATGTTTGACAGGCGCAGTCTTTGGGCATAACCCTCCTTTCGTCGATACAGGCTCTACATCGGGATTCGACATCAGGAGCCCGTTGGACGGACCGGCACCATATTGATGCATCATCGACATGGTGCCAAAGGCCCCAGTGCTTGCCCCCCGATACTGCATTTCCTTTCGCATCTGCTCCATCAAGCGTTGATGCTGTCGTTCGACGAGCGCAGCTCGCTCCGCTCGGCCTTCCATCGCATCTTCGATAATGGTTTGACCTTTGAGCCGCTCAGCCCAGGAAGGTGAATGCGAGGCCACGGAGGAAACCATTTGGGCCTTGGGCTGAGGAGGTGACCCCTCATTGGCTCCCCAGGAAGGAGTACTCCACCATGTCGCGCTTCCGAGAAGCGCGAGGAAGGCTGTGGTTGTGAGGGTGACTCGTATGCCGTGAAACATCATCCGGCCTCCTTCTGTTTTGTTTGAGAATAAAACGGTTAATAATGGAAAAATAATCTCGCCATCATCTCCATGGAGTCGATGACTTAGTGTCCACCTCATCCGGCCTTTTCCCCTATGGAGAGGGGGACCGGCGAGGGGTCCTCATGATTGTTGAGGCAGGGTACTCTGGAGGCCGGTCCATCACACCCTTCCCCTCGCCGGTTGGTGACTGCTTTAAGCAATGGCAGTACCAATTTGGGATCAACTTCCAGGATCGTGACTATTTCTTCAGTAAAATCAACTGATTGCGCGAGAAAAACAGGAAAGTGGCTGAGCCACCATGGCAATCAACCAATGGACCAATCAGCGGGATACAGTATGGACAGTTGTGCTTCGATCTTCGATGTTCTCAAAAAAATCAATAAGTTAGCGTGTCCATTTTCTTGGACATCACTTTCTCAGAAATGGGGATTTTTAGGGCAGTGGTGTGGCCTTATAGCGAGCAAACTACCAACGCGGGGTTGGTGAGCTCGGGGACCTGTATTCGGTGATCTGGAGACGACGAAGCTTATTATAGAGACTCGATCGGCTAATGTTGAGGATCTTGGCCGCTCGGGACTTTTCCCCATTTGCTTCGCGCAAGGCTTCCAGAATACGTTTGCGTTCTGCCTGTTCCCGAGCTGCACGACCCACCGACCCGAGATCTGCCGTCCTGTTTTCTCCTCTTTTGTCGGAAGAGGGGCCAAAGAGATCTTGGGCGGTAATTAGCGGTTGGCGGGCGGTTACGACAACTCGTTCAATGAGATTTTCCAATTCCCGGACATTTCCCGGCCACGAATAACAAAGCAACGCGTTCTGCGCGTCTGCCGTAAGCCGCACACGGGGCTTGTGGTGTCTCCGGCACGATCGTGTCAGAAACTGCTCAGCCAACAGTAAGACATCCTCTCGTCGCTCGCGCAGGGGCGGAATGTCCAACGGCAGAACAGCCAAACGGTAGTACAAGTCAGGACGGAACGCCTTGGCCTGAACAAGATCCAAAAGAGACTTATTGCTGGCAGACAGAATGCGAACATTTACCTTGACCGCCTGGTTACTCCCAACGGGCCGAACTTCCCCTTCTTGGAGGACTCGAAGGAGTTTCGCCTGAAAACTCAACGAGGTTTCCGCGATCTCATCGAGAAAAATCGTGCCTCCCTCAGCGGCCTCGAATAATCCTTTCCGATCAGCGACTGCACCAGTAAACGATCCACGGACATGGCCAAACAACTCGCTTTCCAACAGAGTTTCAGGCAATGAACTACATTCCACCACGACAAATGGATGATCCCGCCGCGCACTCAGTTGATGAATCGTTCTGGCTACAAGCTCCTTTCCCGTGCCACTTTCACCTTGAATCAGAACCGTGGCCTCACTTGCCGCAACCAGTTGGATCATCTCGAGTAACTGCTGCATAGCGGGACTTTGGCCGATGAGTTGCTCCAGGGCAGAAGGTCTTGGACGGTCTGGAGGTGCCTTTTCATCGTGGGGCATCCCCTCCTGCTTGGTCCACACCCGGCTATCTCGTCCAGTCTGCCCCATAACCACCACATATCCAGGCCGCTTATCCTCCTCTTGGGATAAGGAGAACACCACGGGGAACGGACAAGCGTCCCCTTGCTCCAGACACGGGTCACCGGACTCTCGCAAGAGGGGATTTCTTACAGCGAACACATGCTGACAAGGGCAGTTGTCGCAAGGCTTCGCAAGAGACGATGACCCGGCATCCTCTTGCATGCGGCGGAAGAGGGGGCAGGCATCAGCCCATTCCTGCGCCGGAGCATTGGCATAGACCAGGCGTAAGGTCGGGTCAAAAATCGCGACTGGTTCGGTGAGATAATCAGCGAGAAGGGTCAACCCCTCGATTCGTGCAGCAAGGAGCACTTGATCATGTGGCAAGGAATTATCCGTAGACGATCCGGCCATCGTTTTCGTTGACCTGTCTGTGTTTGTTGCCTCTTATGGATGCTCATCCGTTTGCTTACAGAGAAGAAGTTGGTTGAGCGGACATGCCTGACAAACCGCAGCCTTAAGGTTCGCCATCCTGACAGGTTTTTCCAAGTAAGCTGCCACGCCATGTTCTTGAGCCTGGACTTTGGTCTGAGCTGTTCCAAACGCCGTAATGAGAATAATCCGGCAACTTGGAACCAAAACCCGCAATTCCCGAATAAACGCAAATCCCCCGCCTGGCATGTTCAGATCGGCAATCACTACCTGCGGGTGCTGGTATCTGATCTGCACTCGTGCTTCCTCCGCATCAGCCGCCTCAACCACCTGGCACCCCCGATCGCACAATACATCATGTAACAAGCTTCGCATTGCAGGATCATCATCTACCACCAAAATCACACAGTCTTGTGCCTCCATGCCGGATGGCTCACTCTGTGGGAGCTCCCGATTTTCCTCCGGTGAAGAGAGAGAGACGAAGTTCATGGCCTATCATCGCCCACCAACTACCATTTCCCACCTGTACTGCATATGCTCTCTTCTACAGGGAAAAGACTTCCTCCTCCTACCCATATACCACAAGTGAGCCTCTACGACCGGACCCAGTTCCATGCTTGTTCATAGTCTGTGGAAGGGAAACACCGAAGCTCCGTCTTGAGAAACGGTTCAACCCCTTTGGCCATCCATTCAAGCCATGCTTGGCCTCCCACGATGGCGATACGCCGGAAATCTTTGAGATGATGGAGACTAAACTTGAAATCTTCCCAAAATGCCCCAACATCCATTCCCGTAAATTGGCTCATCTCGCACACCAGATTGATCGGCCCTGACTCCGCAATCAGGCGTTCCAGATAGGGAACGAGCATTTCATAGTCTTCTCTTGTCAAGGTTCCTTCTACCTTGATCCCGACCGCGTTTCCAGAGGTTTCATCCAAGACGCGATACACCCCTCCCCCCGGATCCCAAGTCTTCCCTCTAACTCTTGCGGATCGCCCCCATCCCCTCTCCTTGGGTGAATGGTCGGCTAGGTCCCTGACTCCATCAAAACAAATGCCACTTAGCCTATCGCCTTTAACTCATTGACAATGCTAGCTTGTCTCCACAGGTAACGACTTGGATACATCTAGAAGAGTGCGGCAATTGTTCCCATTTCATAAACCCTAGATGAGGCAAAACGCTTCACCTGAGGGTTGTAGATCCTCGGACAACAAAAGACTGGCTTCGTAATGTGAGGAGGCTCGTACACTACGATCTTCTCTCCCCAAGAGCGTTCTGAAGACCAGGGCAGGTCTCTAATACCTCTCGCTCTTGTCGAGGCCAGGAGTCCATGGCATATATTTTGTAGCAGGAGAAAAAGGTACATCTCGTCAATCGCTTCGCCATCTGCGAGCCTTCTCCGGAGGGTTCCCATGTATACAACAGTAGAAGGTAAGGTTAAGCGATTCGATTCCGTCTGATCGGAAAGGAGTCTTAATCTCATGACCATGCGCAGAGCGAAACGCTATACTCTCCAAACCTTTAAGGAAAAAGAGCAGGTTAAAGATCCCTATCTCCCCGCGGCCGTTCCCCGGGGATACGGGGTCTGTCCGAGTTGCCAGGCCGTCTATTATCACAAGCGGTGGAGTTTACCGACCCTGGAGCCGCGTCGTTCCTCCTCCAGAACCAGACGGACAATGCGCCATGCCGCCGAGATGGCATTTCTCGCACCGCATCCCCTTCTCTGTCCGGCATGCCGGAAAATCCGCGAAGGGTACGCCCAAGGTTTCGTCTCTCTCCGCTGGGATAACTGGGAAGCGCATCAGAAGGATCTCATGGGGCTCATTCGGAATGAGGAGACCCGGGCTCGTCGGATCAATCCACTGGAACGCATCATCACTATGCACGTCTTGCCCGATGGAGCGGAGATTGAAACGACCACAGAACGCCTAGCCCAGCGAATCGGGCGTCAAGTGAAGCGAGCCTTTCATGGAACCGTCCAGTACAAATGGTCCCACAAGGACAAACTCGTCCGGGTAGAATGGATTGGCCCTTCGTCCAGCCAGAATACCCGGCCGATGAAATGATGTGACCCTTCACCCGGAGAACCCTTTCCTGAATCGGGCAGAAGGGGTAAAGTAAGGGCCATGACTGCTGCACCCAGTCCGTTAACGGCTAATGCTCGCCGGATCTTGGAGGCGCGATACCTGCGCCGTGATGCGCAAGGGAAGGTCATTGAAACTCCGGAAGAACTCTTTGCTCGGGTCGCCAAGGCCGTGGCGCAAGCTGAGTTGGGGTATGGCCATGCCAGTCAAGTAGCCCAGTGGGAAGAAACGTTTGCCACCCTTCTCTCCTCCCTGGATTTCCTCCCCAATAGCCCAGCCTTGATGAATGCAGGCCTTCCCATTGGACAACTGAGCGCTTGTTTCGTCTTACCTCTTGAGGACACCATGGAAGGTATCTTTGAAACCCTCAAGCAAGCGGCTCTGGTTCAGCGAACCGGGGGAGGGACAGGATTTTCGTTTTCACATCTCCGGCCCAAGGGCGACCGGGTGCATTCTACGGGTGGAGAAGCTTCAGGACCGGTATCGTTCATGAAGATTTTTGACAGCGCCACAGAACATATCAAGCAGGGAGGGCGGCGCCGGGGAGCGAACATGGGAATCCTGCGGGTGGATCATCCGGACATCCTGGACTTCATCCAAGCCAAACTCGACCAGACGACACTCAAGAATTTCAACATCTCCGTAGGCGTCACGGATGCCTTTCTTCATGCAGTACGGAATCAGGCCGAGTACGAGCTGATCCATCCCACCACCCGGCAAGTCGTCAGACGCCTGTCGGCTCGCAAGGTTTTTGAGGCCATAGTGCAAGCCGCTTGGCAAACCGGCGATCCTGGCCTGATCTTTCTGGACGCGATCAATCGGACCAACCCCACACCCGCACTAGGATCCTTCGAGGCCACCAATCCATGCGGCGAAGTGCCGCTGCTGCCCAACGAGTCCTGCAACTTGGGCTCAATCAATCTGGCACATTGCGTGCGTGGAGCGCCTACCAAGCCAGCCATCGACTGGGAAAAAGTGGAGCGGCTCGTGCCCGTGGCCCTGCGTTTCTTGGACAACCTCCTGGACGTGAACCGATATCCCACTCCCGCCATTGCCCAAATGTCGCTTGGCACTCGGAAAATTGGGTTAGGAGTGATGGGATTTGCCGAGCTGCTTATCCGCTTGGGCATTCCCTATGACTCTCAGGAAGCCATCGCCTTGGGAAGCCAACTGATGCAGGTGATTGCTCAGGTCGCAGAACGGGCGTCTATGCAGCTTGCAGAAGAACGGGGAGTGTTCCCCCACTGGCCTCATAGCGTGTATGCCTCGCGAAACCAGAAACGCCGGAACGCTACATGCACAGCCATTGCCCCAACAGGCACAATCAGTCTGCTGGCGGGAACCACCCCCAGCATCGAGCCACTCTTTGCCATCGTCTCCCGCCGAATCCATTCACTGGGAGGCGAACCGCTCTATGAAATTGCTCCCTTGCTCATAGAAGCCTGTCATGTTCACCATATCGATCCCGAGCAGTTGTTGAGTCAGGTTCGACGCACCAGACGTCTCCGGGACATCCCTGGCCTTCCCGAGTCCATGACCCGAGTGTTCGTCACCGCGTTGGAGATCCATCCTGAACAGCACCTCCTTATGCAGGCGGCTTTTCAACGGCACGTGGAGAACTCTGTCTCAAAGACCATCAATCTACCGGAAGAAGCCCCACCCAGCGAAGTGGAATGGGCTTTCTGGCGGGCGTGGGAACTCAATCTCAAAGGTATTACGATCTTTCGGTATGGGAGCAAAGGTGACCAAGTACTGGAATGGCCCGACACCCGCGAGGACCTCGCCATACCGACAACCCAATGCCATCCCTGTTGACGATGCCATGGTGACACGAGAAGAACTCCGAGTCCCGGCGGACCTACTTGCTCCAGACAGTTTTGTGAAACGGCTGGGGTTTTCCGACACCAGTACCATTCCCCCGCTCGATCAACCAGTGGGGCATGAACGGGCACTTGAAGCCCTTGAGTTCGGCCTGCGCATGAAGGGACACGGGTTCAACCTGTATGCCTCAGGCCCCGCCGGCACCGGCAAATGGAGCATCATCAAACCCCTGGTTGATCGCCTCGCACGCCAAGAGCCTTCACCACCGGACTGGTGTTACGTCCACAACTTCCGTGATCCTTCAAGCCCCCGGTGTCTGTCGTTTCCGCCGGGGCAAGGACGGCATTTTCAACGCGAGATGGCCGCATTGATCAGAGCGCTCGGGCGAGAGATCCCTCGTGCCTTTGAAAGTCCTAAATACCTCGACGCCCGGGCTAAGATCCTCGAAGAACGAGATACGACTAAACAGGCGCTGTTTCGTGCAGTGGAGGCTGAAGTCCAAGCCCTAGGATTTGGATTCAAGGAGGAACCAGTAGGGTTCAGTCTCGCCGTCATGAAAGATGGACACCTGCTTTCGGATGAGGAACTGGCGTCCCTGCCGGAGGCCGAGCGGGTGAACCTCATGGAACGGCGGAAAGAGGTCGAGCGAAAACTTCGGGAGTTCCACGCTCGCACCCATGCCCTCGACCATGAGGCAGAAGCCAGGCTCAGAGAGATGGATAGCCAGGTGATCCGGGCGCTCATGCATACTCGGCTTGCCGCTCTAAAGGACCGCTACCACGAGTTGCCCGAGGTTCTCGACTACCTCACGCAAGTGGCCGAAGACATCGTGACCAACTACAAGGATTTCCTTCCTCAAGAACGGGCCTTCTTTCCTTTCCCTTTTGGAAATGGCACTGATCACCGGCCAAGTCTCCATCGCTATCGCGTCAATGTATTGGTTGAACATCACCCGGATGCTGGTGCACCTGTGATCGAGGAGTCCCATCCCACCTATTCGAACCTGATTGGGAAAATTGAGCGCCGCTCGCAGTTTGGAGCGGTGTACACCGATTTCATGGATATCAAGGCTGGCGCCTGCTTACATGCGAACGGCGGCTACCTCATCCTGCATGTGCTGGATGTTCTTCGCCAACCCTTCGCCTGGGACGCGCTCAAGCGGGTGATTAAGACGCAGATGGTGCACATTGAAGATCCAAGCGAGTACTTTGGATTCCCCACCGTTTCACTGAAACCGCAACCCATTCCTGTCTCCATCAAAGTAATTCTCCTTGGCCCTCCTTTGATTTTTTATCTTCTGGAAACCTATGAGGAGGACTTCCCCAAGATCTTCAAAGTCCGCATGGACTTTGACCGACACATGCCCCATGATCTGCCGCATGAAGAGCAATATGCCCGATTGATTGCCAAGATTTGTCATGATGAGCACCTCCCGCATTTTCACGTCGACGCTGTAGCCGAGATCATTCGCTATGGACTTCGCCTGGCCGAACGCCGGGATCGACTCTCGCTCCGTCTGCGCGGAATTGCTGATCTTGTCAGGGAATCTGCTTATTGGGCCAGCCAAGCTGGTCATACACTGGTGACTCGAGCTGATGTCGAAACAGCCTTGACTCGCAAACGGCGGCGTATGAATCTCCTGGAAGAATGGATCCAAGACGAAATTCAAGAAGGGACCCTGCTCGTTGATCTCACGGGTGCTGTGGTGGGCCAGGTCAACGGGTTGTCCGTACATCACTGGGGCGAGTATGCTTTTGGGCGACCCTGTCGGATCACCGCTCGAACCTTTGTCGGAACCAAAGGCGTAATTGACATTCAACGAGAAGCCGAATTGGCAGGACATATTCACAGCAAGGGGGTGATGACCCTGGCCGGGTATCTCGCCGGCAAGTTTGCAGGAACCCATCCCTTTGCTCTAAGTGCCACTTTGACCTTCGAGCAAACCTATTCCGAAGTCGACGGAGACAGTGCGGCCGTGGCCGAGTTGGCAGCTATTCTCTCAAGTCTTGCGAATGTCCCAATCCGGCAGGATCTAGCGGTCACAGGGTCGGTCAATCAACTGGGCGAGGTTCAGCCGATTGGCGGTGTGAATGAAAAAATCGAGGGATTCTATGAGTCCTGCCGTAGGCATGGATTGACAGGCGAACAGGGTGTGATTATTCCTGCCCGAAACATCAAACATCTTGCCCTCCGACAAGATGTGGTGGATGCCGTGATGTCGGGAAGATTTCATATCTATGGCGTGCATACGATTGAGGAAACTCTCGAGTTGTTGACTGGCGTCCAGGCGGGATCGCGGGATAGCCGAGGCCAGTATCCTGAGGATTCTCTGTTTGGCCTGGCGGATAGGCGGCTGGCAGAAATGGCTCAGCTTGTCTCACAGTGGGGGGACGTTCCGCAGGGAACCACGGCTTACGAGCATTCCGGTCGTTCAGTACATAGATGCCGGCGAGAAGACGACCACACATGATTAGGGAGGGATGGTCATGCCGATGTATGAGTACAAGTGCCTCGATTGTGGAAAGACATTTCTCGTGGCTCGAAGTGTGAAGGATCACGAAAGTGGGCCGCCATTTTGTCCGTCGTGCCAGAGCTCCCATGTCGAGCATCTGCTGTCTGCCTTCATGGCAAAAACCAGCCGAAAAAGTTAGGGTGTCTCTGCATATAGGGGCAAGTCATAATCCAGAGATGAGCAGCACGCGTCTTGCTAACTTACCCCCTTTAGAAAAGGTGGGGATTCCCAGAGTGGGTGCATTGGCAGCACTCACAAGGCCATAGCCGTGAGGGATGGTGGCCCTATGGCTGCACGGAAGCCGGTGTTTGAGTATTCTGCCGGCGGCGTGGTCTTCAACAATGGCCAATGTCTCATGATCCGTGCCAGGAACTTGCAAGGCCGTGCCGTGTGGACCTTTCCCAAAGGTCATGTGGACCAGCGCGAGACGAGTGAACAGGCAGCCCTCCGAGAGGTCGAGGAGGAAACCGGGTGGCGGTGCCGGATTGAAGGAGAATTGCCTCGGTCCGAGTATTGGTTTCAGCGAGCAGGCCAACGCATTAAAAAAACCGTTCGGTGGTTTTACATGTCCCCCATCGAGAAATGCCGGGAGCCGGATGAAGAGGTGGAAGAGGTGGCATGGGTTCCGCTTTCTGAGGTTTCAGGCCGGCTCACCTATCCCAAGGATCGGATAACCCTGGAGGCGGCCCTGCGGTTCCGCGAGCACCATCACTTGGAGGCCCAATGAGCTCGTCCGCTTCCGTTGACGTGCTCATCGATGCCGCGTCAAGTCCCTCACCGGCCGAGCAGCCATTTGAAGTGGTCGAACGAAAGGGCAAGGGACACCCTGATACCATCTGCGACGCCATCGCCGAGCAGATCTCCATTGAGCTCTCCAGAGCCTATCAAGCAACATTTGGGTGTATTCTTCATCACAACATCGACAAGGGGGTGCTCGTGGCCGGACGCGTGGATTGTCGCCTCGGTGGAGGAACGGTCTTGGAACCCATGCGCTTGATCATTGGAGATCGCGCCACCTGGGGGATCAAGAACAAGAGGATCCCCGTGGAGGAGATCGCACAAGAGACAGCTAGGCGTTGGTTTCGTGAGCACCTTCCGCATATCGATCCCGAGCGCCATGTGACCTATCAGGTGGAATTGAAACCCGCGTCTGCGGAATTGAGCGCCATCTTCTCATCCAAGGCCCGCATCTTGGTAGCGAATGATACTTCTGCGGCAGTGGGCTATGCACCCTTGACGCCCACGGAGCGACTTGTTCTAGCGGTGGAGCAGTTTTTGAACAGCCAGCCGTTTAAACGGCAATTTCCTCAAACCGGTGAAGATGTTAAAGTCATGGCCCTGCGTCACGGTACACGGCTGGCGCTCACCATTGCCATGCCGCTCCTAGCCCAAGCCATCTCTTCTGAAGCCGAGTATTTCCGTCTCAAACGACACATCGTGGAAGCGCTTACCCACCATATCACTGACTCGGCGCTCTGGAAGCACTATCTGGAAATCAGATTGAACACGCTGGATCGGCGTGGGAAGGGACTGGATGGCATGTATCTGACCTTGCTGGGCACATCGGCCGAGCAGGGAGATTCCGGGCAAGTCGGCCGGGGGAATCGGGTCAATGGCGTTATCTCTCTTACCCGCCCGGCCAGCAGCGAGGCTGCCGCCGGCAAAAACGCCATGAGTCATGTGGGGAAGATCTACAACGTCTTTGCTCACTTTCTCGCGGATCACCTATATCAGCAGATCCCCGGCCTCACCAACGTCACCGTGTGGCTCACCAGTGCCATTGGCCAACGCATCGATCGACCCCAGCTGGTGGCGATTCAAGTAAACCTGGCCCCCGGGACGTCCCTCCGGACGGTACGCCCCCGCATTGCCCGTCTACTGCAGGCAGAGTTACAACACTTACCAGCCTTCTGCCAAGCATTGGCCAAAGGAGAGTACTCTGTGTATTGAGATGATTTCAAATCTTACTTTCTCTTTTTCCACACAAAACACCATAGATTCCCTTCCCTAATGTGAGTGGTATGATTGACGTTGAGATAGATTCTATTCTCCTGCCCCTACAGGCATGCGATGGCATCTAGTGCCTCCCTTATTATTCTGGATCAATACCTCGTTATGAACAGGGAAAATTTTCCGCCCCTTTAGTGTTCAGGAGTACTTCCAAGTAGGCGGACCACCTTTAGGGTGAACAGCCCAATAGGGATCACCAGTAAGAACGCGCTGATCCAAGCGCTTAGGGGAATCCAGGGCGATTTGAGCGGTACCCACCACACAAGAGCTGCACCTGCGATGAGCCCCAGCATCCCCAGATTCACACTCCAGAGCTGAAGGGTCGACCAGCGCTCCATGCGCGTGACAAGCGCCGCATGAAAGAGGCGCCGTTTCTTGTGGTGTTTGACATGCCGTTTCGAGATCATCAGTGGGAGTGCCACCATGACAAGGCCAAACGCGCTTTGCAGAACGAACCCGATGAAAAAGACATGGGAATACGCCAAGAGGTGCAACTGCCCCACCCGAACCGGCGGCGGCGTCCATTGCAGATTCACCGCCAACAAGAGCCCGCTGACTACCATCATGAGAAGTATCCCCATGGACACCAAAAGGTGGAAAAATGCAGGTGGAGCCGGCTGAGTTGCGCTCTTCCACGTGCGAACGACATTCCACGCACAGAGGAGAAGCCCGCATCCAAGAACAAGCCCGCCGGCCAGTTGCACAAGCACCTTGGATAAGACCAGCCCGGAAATGAGCAGGAGCACCCCGAACGGAAGTAGACAAAAGACCGTTCGAGTTAGGCTTGGGCTGGACAATGGCGCATCCAACAAGGTTGGCAAGACCCCTTGCATCAGTCCCAATACGGTCAAGAAAACAAAGCCCAATACAACCAGATGGCTATGGGCCACTTTGATCCACCCAAGTTCATCAGGCAAGACACGAGCCCACCCCATCGCCACACCCAACAAAGCCCCGCTTAGGAGGCAGACTAGAGCCACACCGTACCACCAAGCCGAAAGGGCCGGTGAAATGGACAGTGAAGGATGGGTGGGGAGTCTGGTAAAGAGTGAACAAGCAGCCGCAATGATGAGCAGTCCGCCACTCCCCACAAG
>RFGT01000067.1 GCA_003696975.1 Nitrospirota bacterium
GCCGAACGGACAAAAAGACTCGTCTGCACGAACTTGAACGAACCGGGCGTCACGAAGTGTGGAGAGACACCTGAAGCGAGGAGTATGGCATGAGCTATAAAAGTATCGGGGACTATGGAATCATCGGGGATCTCCATACTGTGGCGCTTGTGGGGATGGATGGCTCGATTGATTGGTGTTGCTTGCCCCAGTTCGACTCCCCGAGTGTGTTTGCCGCGATCTTGGATTACAAACAGGGGGGCTTTTTTAAGATCGCTCCAGTGCATTCGGGCAACCGGCGGCAGATGTATCTCCCGGAGACGAATATTCTCTTGACCCGCTTTCTCCAGGAAGAAGGAGTAGGGGAAATCACCGACTTTATGCCCGTGGAGTCGGATGCCCCTGGTTACATTCCTGAGCGGCATCAGATCATTCGCATGGTCTCCGTGGTGAGAGGGCAAGTTCGCTTTCGGCTCGAATGTGCGCCGGCATTCAACTATGGACGTGATTCTCACACTGTGATTCAGCGAGAAAACGGGGTCATTTTTCGGTCTCAACATGTGATGCTTGGCCTAGTCAGCCCTATCTCCTTACAGATACGGGAAGGAAGAGCCCTTGCGGAGTTTACCCTGAGCGAAGGCCAGAATTTGACGTTCTTTTTGGAATATCTCGAGGGAGATGGGCCGGAAAATCTGCTGGCCACTCCTGAATCGGGCGAAATGGCGTTTCGCAACACCTCGGCTTTTTGGCAGCGGTGGTTGGGGCATTGTCAATACTCTGGTCGATGGCGGGAGATGGTGCACCGTTCCGCGCTCACGTTGAAACTTCTCACCTATGCCCCTACTGGCGCGATTGTGGCTGCCCCCACAACGAGCCTACCGGAGTCGATCGGAGGGGCTCGCAATTGGGACTATCGCTATACTTGGATTCGTGATGCGGCTTTCACCATTTATGGATTGCTTCGGCTTGGGTTCACTATGGAAGCCGGGCGATTCATGGACTGGCTCAATGCCCGATGCCACGATTTGAACCCCGATGGCTCACTCCAACTGGTATACGGAATTGACGGCCGTCGCGACTTGCCCGAAATAGAGCTGTGGCATTTGGATGGGTATGAGTCCTCCCGACCCGTGCGGATCGGAAATGCCGCCTCTCATCAATTGCAACTGGACATGTATGGTGCCTTGATGGATGCGGTATATCTCTATAATAAGCATGGCTCCTCGATATCCTTCGATTTGTGGATGAACCTCTGCCGCCTGCTTGATTACGTCTGCGATAATTGGGAGCTGCCGGACGAGGGGATCTGGGAGGTGCGGGGAGGGCGGCGGCATTTTGTCTATTCCAAGGTGATGTGCTGGGTGGCGTTGGATCGAGGGATCCGATTGGCCGATCAGCGAGGGTTTCCTGGCAACCGGGCACGCTGGATGGCGGAACGTGATCGCATTTACTTAAACATCATGCAATATGGCTGGAATCCCCGTGTTGGTGCCTTCGTCCAACATTATGATACAGAAGCCCTGGATGCGGCCAACTTAATTATGCCGCTCGTCTTTTTCGTGTCGCCCACGGATCCACGCATGACCTCCACGCTGAACCGGACCTTGGAACAACTGACGATGGGAAGTCTTGTGTACCGGTATCGCGTTGACCAAGCCGCTCCGGATGGGCTGGATGGGGAGGAAGGGACCTTCAGCATGTGTACGTTTTGGCTGGTCGAGGCGCTGACCAGGGCGGGCCGTCTTACCGAGGCTCGGTTGATTTTCGAAAAAATGTTGAGCTTCGCCAATCACTTGCGGCTGTACGCCGAGGAGGTATCACACACGGGCGAGCAGTTGGGGAACTTCCCTCAAGCGTTTACACATTTCGGGTTGATCAGTGCAGCCTCGAACCTTGACCGGGCGCTGAATACGCGGCAAGGGACGTTCACCATGACCCGCCGGACCGTGCAAATCGCCAAACCTGGCACGAGCTTCTCAAATGGCACCTAAGATCACGGCTCTTCCGTAACCTTTCCTGCTTGCTTTTTCATCTGGAAGATGTGTTGCGTTATGGAGAGTGCCAGCGCAAGAGGTAGGGAGGAACCAAGGAGCTCTCCCTGAGAAACTGGAAGCAGACGTGCCCGATCTAAGGAGGCATACCATGGAACTAGGATTTATCGGCTTAGGTAAAATGGGGATGAACATGGTCACCCGTCTTCGGCAAGGAGGCCATACGGTGGTCGTGTATGATCGAAACCCTGAACTCGTCGCTCGCGCTCAAGGCAACACGGGGGCGATTGGGGCGGCATCTCTTTCGGAGTTGGTAGGAAAACTCGCGAAACCTCGATCCGTCTGGGTGATGGTGCCTGCGGGTGAGCCCACAGAGGAAACCATTCATGCACTAGCTGATCTGTTGGAACCCGAGGATGTGATCGTGGATGGCGGGAACACGAACTTCCACGATGACATCCGCCGTGCTGAGGAACTCGCACAGCGGCGGCTTCACTATCTCGACGTCGGAACCAGCGGGGGGATTTGGGGGCTTACGGTTGGCTATTGCCTCATGGTCGGCGGGGAAACGGACATCGTCAAACGATTAGAGCCAGCGTTGGCTACCCTCGCTCCGGAGAAAGGATGGGCTCATGTGGGAGGAGCTGGAGCCGGGCACTATGTCAAAATGGTGCACAACGGTATTGAATATAGTTTGATGCAAGGGTATGCCGAAGGGTTTGAGTTGATGGCCAAGGGTCCGTATCAGTTGGACTTGGCGAAAATCGCCGAATTATGGATGCATGGAAGCGTCATCCGCTCGTGGTTACTGGAATTGGCCGCTGGGGCCTTACGAGAAGATCCGCGACTGGACACCCTCGAAGGATATGTTCAAGATTCCGGTGAAGGACGGTGGATGTTGCTGGATGCCTTGGATCATGATGTTCCTGTGCCAGCATTGGCAACCGCGCTGTTTACTAGATTCCGCTCCCGCCAAGCCGACTCGTTTGCTGAAAAAATGTTGGCGGCCTTGCGGAATGCCTTCGGTGGCCATAGTATCAAAAAGCGTGAAGTGCCTCTTTCCCCGCACGGATAAACGGACAATGGGTATTTTCGTTGAACGCCGAGACCGTCATGACTGAGACGAACAGAAACATGGCCGCTCCTCCCTGTACGCTCGTGATCTTCGGAGGCTCTGGAGATTTGACCAGGCGAAAGCTGTTACCGGCTTTATATAATCTTCTGTTGGACCAATTGCTGCCTGATAAGTTTGCCGTGATAGGGATTGGTAGAAAAGCATGGGACGACCAGCAGTTTCGTGAGGTTGCTCACAAAGGGGTGACCCAATATTCGCGCAGAGCTATCCAACCTGAGAAATGGGAGACGTTTGCGAGCCGATTGTACTATGTGTGTGGAGCGATTGACGATCCAGCCCTCTATTCCTTGCTTTGCGCCAGACTTCAGGAGATTGAATCCACATGGCATCTGCCTGGTAATCGAATCTACTACCTTGCCATCCCACCGGGGGCGTTTGCCCAAGCCTGTAATGGACTTCATCAAGTAGGACTGATCGTGCCGCCGTCTGAGGGAGCACCATTTTCCCGCGTCATTGTGGAAAAACCGATTGGGTACGATTTGGCGTCGGCCCAGGCTATTAACACGGCCATCGGTCGGGTGTTTGACGAATCGCAGATCTATCGTATTGACCACTACTTAGGCAAAGAGACGGTCCAGAACATCATGGTTCTGCGATTCGCCAACAGCATCTTCGAACCCGTGTGGAACTACAAATACATTGATCACGTCCAAATCACGGTCAGTGAAGCCGAAGGATTGGGAACTCGCGCCGCCTATTACGAGGAGGCAGGTGCCCTGCGGGATATGGTGCAGAATCATATCCTGCAATTGCTCTGTCTCATCGCGATGGAACCACCTTACTCGCTTGACCCTGATGTGGTGCGCAACGCCCGGATGGAAGTCCTGCGAGCCTTGCGGCCCATTCGCGGAAAAGATGTATTAACGCACACGGTCCGTGCGCAATACGCCCATGGCGTGATTCAGGGAAAAGAGGTGCCGGGATATCGGCGGGAAGAAGGCGTCCGCCCTGATTCCACTACAGAAACCTACGTGGCGCTCAAAATCTTTGTTGAAAACTGGCGCTGGTCGGGAGTCCCTTTCTATCTGCGCACGGGGAAAGCCCTGGCGCGAAGAGCTTCGGAAATTGCCGTGCAGTTTCGCGACGTGCCGGAGATCCTGTTCAACGCGAACCCCGACATGCGTCTTGCTCCCAACGTGCTGACCCTTCGCATCCAGCCGCAGGAAGGCATGTCTCTCCGTATCTGTTCTAAGATCCCAGGGACTCGAGCGCAAACACATCCTGTGGAAATGAATTTCAATTATGGGGACGCATTTTCCGCGCCATCTCCAGAGGCCTATGAACGCCTGCTGCTTGATGTCATGGTTGGTGATGCGTCCTTATTCATGCGTCGGGATGCAGTGGAGGCCTCTTGGGCCTGGATTACGGAGATCTTGGAAGGCTGGAAAGCACACGGAAGTCGGTGGTTGCCCGAATATCCAGCCGGGAGCTGGGGGCCCATCGAGGCTGATCGTCTCATTGAAACCGATGGACGCACCTGGCGATTGGTCTGACGCGGGTTATCCCTTACCCTAACTCCACCAATCCCCATTGCCGAGACCTTAAGAAGCTTGCGCCGCGCACGCTTTTTCCACGGCCTGCTGCAGCCGACTCAACCCTTTCTCGATATCCGTTCCGAGATGAATCCGGAGAACCCGCCGCTGCCGCCGGCTTAAACTTTCTAAGTCGCCGAGTGCTTGCGCGGTTTTGAGAATTCCAAAGGTATAGGGCTCTTCGGGAATAGGGAGATCCTCTGTGTCATCTCCCGTTATCTGGAGAAACACTCCGGTGTTGGGACCACCCTTGTGCAATTGACCTGTCGAATGCAGGTAGCGCGGTCCGTACCCCAAGGTGGTGGCCACGTGTTTCGCGTCGCGAACGAGGAGGCGGATGCGTTGGCACAGGCGGTGTACAGCCGGGGTATGCTCAAGAAAGACGTTCAAGGCGACATAGTCGTGAGGCTGAACCCTGGCCAGGTGTGCCTTGATCAGGTCATCAAGTGTCTTGGCGGTACCCAATGTGTCCCGGTTGAACGGATCAGCGTAAACACGAAGCGTGCCTTCTGTACAGATAGGACTCTCCTCAGGAAGGCGGCCGGATTCTTGAACTCGGGTCAAGAGTGCTTTGGTGTAATCCTTGCTTTCTTGGACGTTCGGTTGGTCGAAGGCATTGATGCCCATGAGTGAACCAGCAACGGCTGTGGCCATTTCCCACAGGAAGAACTCCTCGCCCAAGTTGATCAAATCCGTGATGTCTCGGTAGATCACGGGGTAGCCAGCCTGCTCCAAAGCAGCGATCTTGGCCTCCTGCTCGGGATCAAAGTTCTGGCTATCTCGAAGATAGACGAATACGCGGTCTGGTCCATAGACCTCTGGTGTCCCCAGCGGTTCATCATCGACGGGAATGAGCCCCTTCCCCTCTTTTCCTGTGCTTTCGGCCAGCAACTGTTCCAGCCATGCTCCGAGATCCCAAATCGTGGGGGAGGCGACAAAGGTCACCTTGTCGTGTCCGGCTTGAGCCAATTGGGCTAATGTCACGCCTAGGACGACACCGGGGTTTTCGGGAGCAGGAACGCAGGCGTCGCAACTGTGCCGCATGCGCTCAGCCCGGTAGAGCAGGTGTTCAATATTGATGCCCATCAAGGCAGCAGGGACCATGCCGAAATTCGACAGGGCGGAGTACCGCCCGCCGATATCCGGAACCCCGGGAAAGATCGCCCGAAAGCCGGCTTTCTGCGCCAGGCTTTCTAGCAAGGATCCGGGATCTGTGATGGCCACAAAAGCATCACCGGTATTATCTCCATGAATTGCGCGCAGGCGTTCAAAGAAATATTTGTGAAACATGAGCGGTTCAATAGTCGAACCGGACTTGCTCGCGACGACACATAGCGTTCGGGAGAGATCCATGCGCCGTTCCAGACTCACAATCTGAGCAGGTACGGTGCTGTCCAGCACATGCAGCTCGGGATAGCCGGGAATCACACCAAACGTCATCCGGAAGACTTCCGGGCAGAGACTGCTTCCTCCCATCCCCAAGAGGAGTACATGGCAGAACCCTGCAGCACGAACCTCGTCGGCAAACGATTTGAGCCGGGAGACATGGTGAATCTGTTGTTCGATGATGGTGAGCCAGCCGAGTGCATGGCGAATGATCTGTTGATGCTTGGGATCCCGATGCCACAGAGTAGGATCCTTGGCCCACAACCGGCGAACGAACCGTTGCTCCTGCAAAGTCTGTAAGGTAGTTTGGATCGAGGTGGCCATCTCGCCTACGGCATAGCGCTGTTGATTGAGCTTTGGTCCAAGATGGTGTTCCCGTTTCCGCTGAATTGCGCCCATCAATTGGTCGAACGCATCGCGAAAGAGCCGCGTGCCCTCGTGGAGCAACCTCTCCGTCACCTCGGAAAGGTTCACCCCACATTCGGCAAGGCGAGCGAGAACAGCCTTCGCCTCCTCGATCCCTTCTGTCAGTGTTGGCCGGACGACACCATGGTCTCGAAAGGCCGTGAACGTCGCCGCGGGCATCGTGTTGACCGTATCCGGTCCAATGAGGTTATCGACGTAATACGTGTCGGGATAGCGGGGGTTCTTGGTGCCCGTGCTGGCCCACAGAAGACGCTGGACGCGAGCACCCTTTGCTCGCAAGGCAGCGAACGCTTGCCCGCCGAAGATCCGCTGAAACGCCTGGTAGGCCATCTTGGCATTGGCGATTGCCGCCTTCCCTAGAAGACGTTGAAGCGTTTCGCGCTTGCCTGGATCTGAACAGTCCTTCAACTGGCGTTCCAACATTTGATCGACAAGCGTGTCGATACGACTGACAAAAAAGCTTGCCACTGAAGCAACGCGATCCACCGCTTCACCGCGAGCTGCGAGAGCTTCCAGAGCCCGGATATAGGCATGGGCCACGCGTTCATAGACCTCTACGCTGAACAGGAGAGTCACATTAATATTGATCCCTTGACTCAACAATTGCTCAATAGCTGGAAGTCCCTCAGAAGTCCCAGGCACCTTGATCATCACGTTTGGGCGGTCTGCCGCTTGAAAGAGCCGGGTGGCCTCCTCAATCGTGCCCTTAGTGTCATAGGCGAGTTCCGGTGAGACTTCCAGACTGACATATCCATCCTTTCCCTGTGTGCGCTCGTAGACGGGACGAAGCAAATCGGCGGCCATTCGAATATCCTCGATCGCCAGTGATTCATACAGTTCCTTGACACCAATGACTGAAGAGGCTAATGCCTCGAAGGCCTGATCGTAGTCCGTGCTTCCGGCAATGGCTTTTTCAAAGATGGAGGGGTTCGAGGTAATCCCCATGAGTCCATCTTGCTCGATCATCAGTTGCAGGTCTCCGGAGGTGATGAGGCCCCGGCGAATGTAGTCGTACCAGGGACTTTGGCCGGCCTCACGCAGTTGGATGAGGGGATTCATGGTCTGCCTCCTTACTGGAAATGCGATTCCTAACAGAAACCCATTGTCTGCCTCTTATTGTATTGTAAGATGTTGAATCGGTTTGTGACACTCTTTTCTCTAGGGTTCTCTTCAAGCCAGATTACGCCCTCTCCTGGCCCCCTCCCGCATTTGCAAACCCCATCTGGGCCGCTTTATGATGCATCAGGTATGAAAGTGCATCTTTCTCACCCTGAAAAGACCCTGGAGATACAAGGCCCGCTCTCGGTTGGTTCCCTTCTGGAGCGTCTGCACTTGACCCCGGAGGCGTATCTCGTGATCAGAGGTGACGAATTGGTCACCGAGGATGAAATGCTCCAGGACTCGGATAGCGTAGAAATCCGTTCTGTTATCTCGGGAGGAGTCTAAGCGGACCAATGCGATGCCGGAAATGCCCCCGCCGAGCCGTGATCAACCTCGCCCGTCATCGGCTTGCCCTATGTCCCGCGTGCTTTACGGATTTCGTCCACCAGCAGGTGGCCCGAGCGATTAAACGCGAACGGATGTTTGGGCCACAAGAGCGAGTGCTGGTTGCCGTGTCAGGCGGAAAAGATAGCCTGGCCTTGTGGGCCATTTTACTAAAATTGGGATATCGGGCTGATGCGCTGTATGTGGACCTTGGTATCGGCGAGTATTCTGCTCGATCCTATGCAAAAGTCCAAGCCTTTGCCGAGCAGGCTCATCGGGACGCACAGGCACGCCTCTATGTGCATCGAGTGCCTCAGAAAGAAGGTGCAGGAATTCGTGAGTTAGCGATCCTCACCCATCGCCCCACATGCTCGGCGTGTGGAACGCTCAAACGCTATCACTTCAATCGAATCGCTCTTGAGCACCATTATGATGTCCTCGCCACGGGGCATAACTTGGACGACGAGGCTGCCCGGCTCTTGGGCAACATACTCCATTGGCAAACGGAGTATCTCGACAAGCAGGCACCGACTCTTCCTGCCTCCGTCGAGGGGTTTGCGCGGAAAGTCAAACCGCTCTATCGGCTGACAGAACGGGAGATCGCAGCCTATGCCGTGATCAACCGCATCGACTACGTGGTGGAAGAATGTCCCATGGCTAAAGGATCCAAGTTGCTTCTTTACAAAGAGATCCTCAACCAATTGGAGACGGCGCAGCCCGGAACGAAACACAGGTTTTACTGGGGATTCTTGGAGAAACGAGCTCACCTTCAAGGGACCAACAACCTTTCCATGGCGGAATATGATCGCCAAGTTCTCACGCCTTGTACGGTTTGCGGCCAGCCCACGACTGCGCCCATCTGTACATACTGTAAGCTCATGGACCGCGCGAAGGGCGTTCCCGTCAAATCCTCTTAAGCTTCCCGAATCCTGCGGCACATCTGGAATTACAGGGTGGAGAAGTGCCCCTAGAGGGTCATCCAGTCGGCGAGTACCTCTTCCACATGGATCCCCTCTTGTTCGGCATCGAGCACGTTCACGATTTCTAGAGGCGACTCCGCCGAGGTCCGAGTGGCAAAGTTGACGGGAAGCGGTTCGGCATAGAACCGGTGATCCGGTCCCTGAATGATCAGCACAATGGGATATAGGAGTTGACCTGGAGTAATGGAAGTCACGATCCCTCGCTCACCGGTACTCAGTTCGACCAAGCTGTAGAGCGGATAGATCCCGATTTGACTGATGAGATGGGAGACCATGGATAAGTCGAGCTCCCCTCGTTGGCCTTGCTGATACAATTCGCTGAGCGCTTCACGGACAGGAAGGGGAGGATGATACCCCTGGCCTGTCAAGAGTTGATCATACTCATCGACCACACGAATGAGCCGGCTGTGAGCCATCGCTTCCTCGCTAACAGGTTCCGGCTGAGCCAGGTGTTGAGCAGGAGCGATATGATGGGTGCTGATAAGCCATGCCACCTCATCGGGGATTGCCGGGCTGGCCTCCACCATATTCCGCCCAAGGAAAGGGTGACGGTCATAGAGACTTTGCTCCATGGGAGAAAGGGACCGAAGAGGCTTGAGCAGATGGGAAGGCAATCCCAAGAGTCCAATGTCGTGCAACAGGGCGCCCATGGCGAGATAGAGCAGGCGTCTCTCATCGTAGCCCATCAACCGGCCGACAAGGACCGCCAGGGTGCAGACGGACAAAGAATGATCGTACAGATCCGGGGAAAATTCGCGAGTTCGGATCAGAGCCGCCACCGTTTCTGCATGATTCAAGGTATGGGCAATTACGGTCTCTGAGATCTGCTTGACCTGATTACTGGGGACGATGCCCGAGGTACGAATTTCCCATAACATGTTGCGGACGTCTTCAAGCATCTGTTGGCGCATCTGTTTCGCCTCGACCAGTTCGCGAGATAGGGAAGTCCCGTGAGCGGTGGGAGGCAGCTTGGCTAGTTGGAGGTTGAGAAGGGTATCGGCGTTTAGTGGGGATGGCGCGTGAGATGTCGGAGAGGCCACCCCATCAATGGGCTGTTCGCTGTCGACATCGACACCGCGATCTGTGTCGATGTCGACGTACCGGACCCCTGACCGGCGAAGCCGAGCCAACTGTGTGGGCCTGTTCAATAAAAACCGGTGAGTCAGAAAGGGCGTGTTAAGCCATGATTGGTCGAAGCCTACGATGTACATGCCCAATGTGACTTGCTCAACCGGGATTCGTCGGATAGCCATGAGAGAAGCTCGCTAGTCTGGGAGCTGCCTACAA
>RFGT01000068.1 GCA_003696975.1 Nitrospirota bacterium
ATCGCTAACGCCATCTCCCGCTTCCCCTCCTCAATCTGCTTCGCTAACTCAATCTCCCCCTCCCGAGTCACAAGCGAAACACTCCCCATTTCCCGTAAGTACAAACGAACAGGATCGTCCGTTCGACTGAGATCTCCCGGACTCAAGTCAATGTCTCTGTCCAAATCCTCTGCCAGTTCCTCAAAGTCATCGACGTTCCTTCTGAACCGGGGCTTCTCCCCGAATTCGGCTTCTCCGGCGGGAGAAGCGAGTCGTGACTCGGGTTCTCTCTTGAGTACTTCCCGAGGACTTCTGACGCCACCTTGAGGCGGCGTCTCATGGAATGAGGTGGCGGGTTCGGGTTGCGATATAGACGAGACAGGCATTTCACGCTCGTGAGAATCCGTTGGTCCGGTACGAGAAGGGGTTGATGGCTTACGGCGGCGAGAAATGCTTTCCTTTGACATAGACTCTCCTACGTGGAGTGTTAAGAGCTCAAGAGTTCGACTTTCTCCAGATCAGCCTTTCTAATAAGGAGTTCATTGATGTGGGCATTGAGACGCTGAATCTCGTCCCCTCGGCCGTCACGTTCTGCCGCACGGAGTCGGGCAATAGCTTGGTTCAAGGCCGTTCGGATTTTTTTTCGGGTCAAGGCCCTAAGACAGTCCCAAATGTAGCCAACAACATCCTCCGCGTGGAAGTAGCCTTCATCCATTGTTGTCAACTCCGCCACCAGCGGACCAAGAACGTCGTCCCCTGCAATCTGAGCATGGAATGCATCCCAGACCAATGTCCCTGACGCATCGATGTGGTACAGGATCACTCTCACAAGTTGCCGATAGAGGGGATTGGTAAATTCCTCTTCTTGCAATGCATGGAGCTGATCCACTGTAAACGCACCTCTCAGGAGCAAGGCGACGAGATCTCGTTCTTCGCGATCCTCTTTTTTACCATTTTGTTTGTCCCTATTCCGGACCAAATTCTTCTCTGGACTGGCGGATGTTTCTCCCCGGCGCAGTAATTGGGGATATCGCTGGACAAGTAATTCTTGTCGAATTCCCAGTCGTTCTGCAACGGAACGCGTATACTCCTCACGCATGATCACATTGTCGGCTTTCATAATGATTCGAAGAAGATCATCGACCTGCCGAATGCGATCGTCAAGCGTTCCATGGCGATGTCGCTGCAGAGAATGTTCAATAGCAAAATCCAGCAAGGGAACGGCCTGCGTTTCCAAAAGTGTGTGCAACGCCTGGCTTCCATGGGTCCGGACATAAGTATCAGGATCATACCCCTCCGGCAAGATGGCCACGCGAACAGTCATCCCACTGTTCACAAACAGGTCAAGGGCGCGCAGGACTGCGTGACTTCCCGCCGAATCGCCATCGAAGACCAGCACGACGGTGGTCGCAAACCGGCGGATCAATGCCACATGGTCTCTCGTCAAGGCCGTACCCAGGGGAGCCACAACATGCTGAAACCCGCTCTGATGTAAGGTCATCACGTCAAAATATCCTTCAACCAGTATCGCCGTGTTTAATCGGGCAATAGCTTCTCGTGCCCGGTCCAAGCCGTAGAGCATGCGCCCTTTGCTGAACAAAGGAGTTTCAGGAGAGTTCAGGTACTTCGGTAACGTTCCATCCAGGACACGACCACCGAACCCGACGACTTGTCCGCGAAGGTTCACAATGGGAATCATGATCCGCCCGCGGAAGCGATCATAATAACCCGTCTTGCCCGGTTTGGTGAGAATTAATCCTGACTGCACCACATCTTGCAGACGAAAGCCTGCATGCAGAAGATAACGGGTCAATCCATCCCATGAAGCCGGGGCAAACCCCACTCCAAAGGCGCGCAGGGTCTCAAGGTGCAACCCACGTTCCGTGAGGTACGCCAAAGCGGTTCGACCCATCGCATGCTCGAAGAGATTGTGATGAAACCACGTTTGAGCTCGGGCATGAATGGCCTCAAGTTGGACTCGTTGATCCGGGGAAGTCGAGCAGGACCCAGCCTTGGCCTCGGAAGGAACTGGGAGTTTCGCAAGCTCGGCGAGTTCCCGTACTGCCTCCATGAACCCAATTCCTTCTTTTTTCATCAGAAAGGTGAACACGTCTCCTCCGGTCCCACATCCAAAGCAGTAAAACATTTGTCGGCTCGGCGTTACCGTAAACGAAGGGGTCTTTTCTGAATGAAACGGGCACAGGCCACGATAATTTTGTCCGATTTTGGACAATGCGACGTATCCAGAGATGAGAGTAACGATATCGATCGCGTCTCGGAGTTGTTGAAGAAATGCTGGTGGGACTCCACGTCGTCCGGCCGCCAATGTAATGCTCCGCAGCCTACTTGTGCTGAAGTCGTGAGGAAGACAATACGTCTAACACATTGGAAAATAAAGAGTTTTGTTGACTATACCAGGCAGATTTGGCAAAAGTCAATGAAACCTCTCACCCCGGGGGCCATCGAAACATCCGTTTGCCTAACACATGGAAATGAAAGTGAAACACCGTCTGCCCCGCTTGACTGCCTGTGTTGGCCACCACTCGGTATCCTGCGCTCGTCAACTCCTTGAGGTGGGCGACCGTTCTGCAGGTCTGGAGTAACCGTCCCAGCAACTCAGTATCACTTGTCTCAAACTCGTTCAACGAACGGATATGCCGCTTGGGGATCACCAACACATGGACCGGAGCCTGCGGATTGATATCCTCAAAGGCCAGGCAATGCTCATCCTGGCATACAATTTTTGCGCCTATCGTGCCATCAACGATCCGGCAAAACACGCAGTCTGTCATGATTCTGTACTCTTACGTTGAGATCTGATCCCAGACTGACCAAATCGTTTCCCCAGTTCTCCATAGATCTCTTGAGGTGACACATCGTAATACCCCAGCATAACAATAAGATGAAACAGTAAATCCGCCGATTCATAAACAATATCGCTTCGATGCTGATTTTTCGCGGCTAAGACCACCTCTCCGGCTTCCTCGACAATCTTTTTCAAAAAGCGATCGGGGCCCCCAGCCAATAAGGAGCAGACATAAGAGTTCGCACGCGGGGTCGTTTTTCTCTCCAGAATCGTCTCGTAGAGGCGTTCCACAACTCCTCCAGAGGTGTGCATAGTCGGCACATGCCCGAGTGTTCCAGGTTCTCGCACTTCGAGGAAAAAGCACGACCGCTCACCGGTATGGCAGGTTGGACCAACCGGTTCGGCCTTGACCAAGATCGTATCCTGGTCGCAATCGGCAAACAAGTGCTTCAAGAGGAGATAATGTCCAGAGGTTTCCCCTTTTTGCCAGAGCCGATTTCGGGAACGACTCCAGAAATGGACATAGCGGGTGCGTAAGGTGGCCTCGATAGCCGCATGATTCATGTATCCCAACATGAGGACCGTGCCATCGCGCCAATCTTGCACAATGGCCGGAACCAGCCCGTGGTCGTCATAGCGGAGGCTTTGGTCCTCACCGGTGGGATTCATCACCGTCTCTTCTTTTCAGACAGAATCTCTAACCTGAGACGACACATTTCTCGACCAGTCTGACAGGCACACCTCGCTCTTGCAAGTACCGCTTCACCTGATCAATTCGATAGGTCTGATAGTGAAAAATGGAGGCCGCGAGCACAGCATCGGCCTTCCCTAGCGCCAAGGCTTCGTACAGATGTTCGAGTGCGCCTGCACCTCCTGAAGCAATGACGGGAATGGAGACGGCTTGGGAGACAGCCGCAGTCAATTCCACATCGTAGCCGGCTTTGGTCCCGTCCTGATCCATACTGGTTAACAGGATTTCACCAGCCCCCTGGCTCTCCATCCGCCGTGCCCATTGGACCGCATCGAGCCCCGTGGACCGCCGTCCTCCATGGGTGAACACTTCCCAGGCTGGCTCCTCAGTACCGATCGCCGCAGGCAGCCGCTTGGCGTCGATGGCCACGACAACACATTGAGAACCAAACCGCTTGGCGGCTGCCGCAACCAAGTCAGGATTCCGCACTGCTGCCGTATTGATACTCACTTTGTCAGCCCCAGCATTCAGGAGATCCCGGATATCCTCAAGCGTTCGCACTCCTCCGCCTACGGTCAGGGGCATGAACACCTGATCCGCCGTTCGCCTGACCACATCGAGTAGGATTCCTCGATTTTCATGCGAGGCCGTGATATCCAAAAAACACAATTCATCGGCCCCCTCACGATCATACAGCTTGGCGATTTCTACGGGGTCACCGGCATCCCGAAGGTTGACGAAGGAGACCCCCTTGACCACACGGCCATCTTTGACATCAAGACACGGAATAATGCGTTTGGCCAGCATTCCTGTCTCTCACTTACCAAGCCGCCGCTTCAATGGCCGTCGGCAAGTCCAGTGTGCCTTCATAGAGGGCTTTTCCAATAATCACCCCCATGATCTTCGACCCCAGGGCTCGAATAGCCTGAATATCGGCCACCGAGGTAATACCCCCTGAGGCAATCAGGGGAACCGGCGTGATTCGCACAGCCTGAGCCAACGCTTGGAGATTCGGGCCTTGCAGCATGCCGTCTCGACTGATTTCTGTGAACACCACTCCACCGAGTGCATACTGGCACATCCGCGATAAAATCGATTCCGGTGATACCAATGACACCTGGGTCCATCCCCGGACGGCCACACGGTCCACCTTGACATCTAATCCAAGCAAAATCCGTGCAGGGAAATCACGACACGCATGCTCGAGCAACCGTTCATCCTCTAACACGCTGGTTCCCAAGACAACCTGGTGCACGCCAAGCTGGAGATACTGATGGACCACTTCCCAACTACGAATTCCACCTCCAACCTGAACGGGAATCGATACAGCTTTCACAATCGCCGCGATTTCCTTCATATGTCGGGGGCACCCTTCAATCGCTCCATTGAGATCAACCAGATGCAAGCGTTCCGCCCCCAGCCGCTCCCAGTGCTTGGCCATTGCCACCGGATCCTCGGCATAACATGTCTCCTCAGCCATATTTCCCTGGCGAAGCCGGACACATCGGCCGTCTTTGAGATCAATCGCGGGAAGGACCATCATGGGCAGCGACCGGTCAACGTATTTGCCGGACATCTCTTCAGTGGTGTGATGTCCCATGTCACCTGCAAGGGAATAGAAGTCGCGGGAAGTTGGGCGAGAGGTGAAGCTTGTCCAAGGGGCAGATGCCGCATTACCTGGACCACGCCGGAATGGGCCAATTCTTCCACCGTCACAAATCGTCCTCCCCGCCTCAGAAACCCAAGAAAATCTTCCGTCAGAGGTTTTTGCTCTTCGTAAAAATCCCCTCGCCACAGGGTCAGCCCATCAGATGTGCGAATTAAGCGAACTTCAAAACCCACAGCCGCAGGGGTTCCTCCAAACGGACCTCCCTGGCGTTCTCGATACACTCGAACCAGACCTGTTAGGACAGCATCAACCGACAAGGCTCGTCCAAGTTGCTGAGCGCGGGTTTGGAGATCCCGTCCTTCGTCAGTCGATGCTTTCGGGATCAAGACCTGCGCGGTTTGCTTTGGAGGAATCACTTGGATGCCCGGACGAAGGCGCAATCTGGCAGAGACCATTTCTGCCAGGATTTCCCCGGCATGCGAGGGGATCGGACGCATTTGTTGAAGCGGACGTGTGGGCACCGGAGTCTCTTCGCCTTCGAAGGTGCGAATGATCTCTGGGGCGCTGATCTGGGTCGCCTCATCAGTCAGGCCAGCAACCGAGGAGACCACTTGGGGAGTAGACAATACCTCAAAAGGAGCCACTGCCACTGTCTTGATCGCTCGCGGATCGAACTCTTGGGCAGCTTGGATGGAGAGCGCAGTTGGCGTGCATCCAGCGAGCATCCCTCCCAGCCCCATTGCCATCATACTTTGCCATACGTATCCGCCAGTCGACCGCCGCCATTGGCGCCTCCAAGATCGCTTCGTCACCGCCATGCTCCAAAGTTGCGCAGGAGTTGCAGGCCGACCGCTTGACTCTTTTCTGGATGGAATTGGGTCGCAAAAATGTTCTCCTGCCAGATGCTTGATACAAATGGTCTCCCATATGTGGTTTCCGTACAGATCACGGAAAGATCTTCTGGATCAACATAGTAGGAGTGTACAAAGTACATATAGGCTCCAGAGGGAATCCCAGCCAATAGCGGACACGAGGTCTTAGCGTGAATCGTATTCCACCCCATATGGGGGATCTTCAGCGGTTGGGATGTGTTCGATGATGGGGTTAATCGCCTTACAGTCCCTTTCAAAATATTCAATCCGGGGTGTATGCCGAACTCTTCACTGTGGGCAAATAACACCTGTAGTCCGAGGCAAATCCCTAAAAATGGCTTCCCGCTTTGAATGAAGCGATAGAGCGGTGCAATCAGTCCCAATCGATGCAAGGCAGCCATGTAGTCGCCAAAGGCGCCAACTCCCGGCAAGACCACATGACTCGCTTGCTCTATGATAGAGGGATCCTGGGTAATCACAGCCATATATCCCACAGCTTCAAAGGCTTTTTGTACACTGCGAAGATTCCCCATCTCACAATCCACAATGGCGATCATGCAATCCCCTCTTCTCCCCATACGTCGCCCGCCTCATCCCTCATGGATTCACAACGACCCTTTGGTCGATAGGACTCCTGTGATCCGATCATCCCGACCCGTGGCACAATCCAGCGCTTTCGCCCATGCTTTGAAGACAGCTTCCATGATATGGTGGGGATTTCGGCCATAGGATACATTGACATGTAAATTCAAGGCCCCATGGTTGACAAACGCCTGAAAGAAATCTTCAAACAGACCAAGGTCAAACCCTTTAATGGATCGGTGCGGGAGATTCACATGATACACCAGATATGGGCGCCCGCTCAGATCCACAACGACATGGGCAAGGGTTTCATCCAGCGGCACCCAGGCCCATCCAAACCGACGGATCCCTTCCTTATCTCCGAGCGCTTCCTTGAGGGCCGTCCCGAGCACAATCCCGAGGTCTTCCACGGTATGATGTTCGTCGATGTCCGTATCGCCTTTGGCTTCCACGGTCAGATCGAACAAGCCATGTTTGGCAAACAAGGTCAACATATGATCCACAAATGGGATCGTCGTTTGAATCCGGCTCTGGCCCATCCCGTCAAGACCCCATTGAACGCGGATGGCCGTTTCCCTCGTCGTCCGTTCCACGGAGGCCTTGCGATTCTGTCTCACGATATTCATCCCAAGCGACTTTCTAAGGAGTGGGCATGCGCTTGCAGGCCCTCCATATTCGCCAAGCGGATCACAAAGGGGCTCGCCTCTCGCAGCGTCTTGCGCGTATACGCGATGAGGTTCGTGCGCTTGACAAAGTCATCCACGGAGAGTGCGGAAAAGAACCGCGCAGACCCTCCAGTTGGTAGAACATGGTTAGGACCAGCTACATAGTCCGCTACGGCAGGCGGAGTATAACGCCCGAGAAATACAGCGCCCGCGTGCCGAATAGCTGCAAGATATTTCAAGGGACGATCTACAAGCAAGGCCAGATGTTCCGGGGCTATTGCATTGGCAAGATGGATGGCTGCTGCAAGATTTGAAACCACAAACGCCACGGCATGGCGCATCATCGCAACAGACGCAATGCGCCGGCGAGTCAGCCGTCTCAATTGGCGAGCAAGCTCCCGCTGCACGGCCTGCGCCAAGGTCCGTGAAGGGGTAACCAGATACACGCGAGCCTCTTCATCATGTTCCGCCTCACAAAGCAGATCAGCCGCGACATGGCGGGGATCGGCTCGCTCGTCTGCAATCACCAGCAATTCACTGGGACCGGCAATCATATCAATATCCACGCTTCCGTAAACCACGCGTTTGGCCGCAGCCACGTAAAGATTCCCCGGCCCCACAATCTTATCGGTTCGCGGAATGGTCGGCGTGCCAAAAGCCATAGCCCCGATAGCCTGCACCCCGCCAACGCGATAAATTTCATCCACATGCGCTAGATCCGCCGCTACCAGAAGATAGGGATTGATCTGGCCTGTGGGCGTCGGCGTGCACATCACCACCCGTTTCACCCCGGCGACCTTGGCGGGGATGGCATTCATCAGCACTGTCGAGGGGTAGAGGGCTTTTCCCCCAGGCACATACAGGCCAACGGTCTCTAGTGGGGTGATCAATTGACCAAGCTGGACCCCACCGTCTTCTTGATAGATCCAGGTCTCCCGCCGTTGCCGCTCATGGAAGGCGCGAATGCGATTCGCCGCATATTGGAGTGCTTCTCTTTCACCCGGTTGAATGGCAGCATAGGCATGGTGGATGGCTTCAGGCGAGACGCGAAACTGATCGGGCGTCAGGCGTATTCCATCGAACTTTTTGGTGTATCGGGTCACTGCCGCGTCTCCATCCCGCCGAACTGCATCCAAAATTGCCTTCACCGTCCGTTCAACCTGATGGGTTTGTTGCTGAGATCGGGCGCAGACCGCTTGAAGCGTTGATTGAAACAATGGGTCATGGTGAGACACAATTTTCATGCTTGGGTTCTCCGGACTTCATTGAGGCGTCCGCGGCCGACTACGGCGCAATCGTTGGATCATTGTTGTGATAACCGCGTGCTTCATTTTCAAGCTAGCACGATTCACAATCAGCCGCGCAGTGGACCATGCAATCGTCTCGGTTTCCTGCAAGTTATGCGCTTTCAAGGTTCGTCCACTGGAGACCAGATCCACGATTCGATCGGCCAACCCCACGATCGGGGCCAGCTCAATAGATCCATACAACTTGATGATCTCCACTGGAATACCTTGTTGGGTGAAATATTGCTCAGTGATATTGGGATATTTCGTGGCCACTCGAATCTTCGATGACAGGCGCCGAGCGGGATCGTGACGTCGCAACATGGCCACCACGATTCGGCAGGCGCCAATGCGAAGATCCAGCGGTTCATAGATGTCGGCTTGTTGTTCGAGCAAAAGATCCTTTCCCGCCACCCCCACATCCGCCGCTCCATATTCCACATATGTGGGAACATCGCTTGGGCGCACGATCAAAAATGTAAGCCCGGCCTGTGGGACGTCAAAGACAAACCGTCGTTCATCCCTGCACAACTCAATACCCTGATACCCTGCCCGCCGAAACAGCTCCAGAGTCGGGGCCAGTAATTTTCCCTTGGACAAGGCCACGGTGACTGGTTCGCTCATACCGGTGCCGGCACGCGTTTAATGGATGCCCCCAAAACCTGGAGCTTCTCCTCAAGCCGTTCATAACCGCGCTCCAGGTGATAAATGCGTGAGACTCGAGTTTCGCCTTGAGCCGCAAGTCCCGCTACAACCAACCCTGCACTGGCTCGCAAGTCAGAAGCCATAACGGGAGCGCCTGACAACGCCGGTAATCCTTGAATGACCGCTCGCGCACCCTCAACGAGTATCGACGCTCCCATCCGTTGCAACTCAGAGACGTGGAGAAAGCGGTTTTCAAAGACGGTCTCGCTGATCACGCTCGTTCCCTCCGCGACACACATAAGGGCCATCATTTGAGCCTGCAGATCAGTGGGGAACCCTGGATACGGGAAGGTTTGGACATTGACGGCACGGAGCCGGCGCGGAGCTCTCACGCGAATGGACGTCCGCCCTTCATGAATCTCAACACCGCATTCCCCAAGCTTGGACAGCACCGCGTCGAGATGACCCGGGTGACAGTGTTTCACGTGAACATCTCCTCCCGTGATCGCTCCAGCCATGAGTAAGGTTCCTGCCTCAATCCGATCAGGAATCACTGAATAATCCATCCCCTGCAGCCGGGAGACTCCTTGCACGACAATCCGTTCCGATCCGGCTCCGTGAATCTTGGCCCCCCGTCTGACCAGTGAACGCGCAAGATCAACAACCTCGGGTTCCTTTGCCGCATTATTGATCACCGTGGTGCCATCTGCAAGGCACGCGGCCATCATCAAATTTTCCGTACCTGTCACAGTCGGAAGCGCAAGATCGATCCGCGCCCCGTGCAATTTCGACGCTTCTGCCAGAATATACCCGTGTTCCAGACGGATATGCGCCCCGAGTTTGGTTAACCCGTCAAGATGAAAATTAACCGGCCGCGGTCCAATAGCGCAACCGCCTGGCAAGGAAACCATGGCCTGGCCAAATCTGGCGAGCAGCGGACCCAACACGAGCACGGAAGCCCGCATCGTTTTGACCAGGTCATAGGGCGCTTCCGTCGAATGCACATCGGCTGTTTTGATTACGGCACAATGCCCTTCACACTTCACCGATGCCCCAATCATACGCAATAGGGTGTACATGGTGAACACATCTCGGACACGGGGTAGATTGCCGAGGACACATTCCTCGCCGCCCAACAGAGTAGAGGCCAGAATCGGCAGGGCAGCGTTCTTGGCCCCTGCTACAGCGACCTCCCCGCGAAGACGTTGCTGTCCGGTAATGAGCAGTGCGTCCAAATGATTCTTCTGAGTTCTTCAGGCCGGAAGGTTATCCGATTCGTTGCATGCAGAGAACTCGCTCAATCCCGGAGGGATCTCGTCGAATGCCACAAAGCGCGTAGTCCGGAAATGCCTCAAGCTCCTGACATAGCTGGTTCATTTGCCCTTCTCCGATTTCGAGCACAAGCATACCACCCGGCCGCAAAAAAGTCAGGGCTTGTTTGAGGAGTCGACGGCTCACGGCCAATCCATCCGCCCCCCCATCCAAGGCCTGGCGTGGTTCAAACTCTCGGACATCCTTAGGCAGGGTAAGGAGTTCATCCGTGGGGATATAGGGTGGGTTGGCTGTAATAGCCGACAGTCGGCCTTCGAGCCCCATTTGCCGAAACGGTTCGAGCAAATCGCCGAGTGCAAACGTGAGGCGTTGGTCGACCCCGAATCGAACAGCATTGTCCCGAGCGATTTCAAGGGCACGAGGAGAACAATCCGTGGCATAGACGCGGGCCTCAGGATAGACTATGGCCATCATGACCGCGATACAGCCCGATCCTGTGCACACATCGGCAAGCCAGAGCGGCTCAGGTAGAGCGTGAGCAACCAGTTCCTGGAGCACCAGCTCGGTTTCAGGTCGAGGGATGAACACCCCCGGAGCGACGCGAAAGTCCCGCCCACAAAATTCCTGTATCCCCAGAACATATTGAAGTGGCTCTCCGGCTGCACGCCGAGTCAGCCAGGTCATCGCGGCATCCCATTGGGATCTTGACATCTCGCGTTCCGGATAGACGTAGATCGCAAGTCGCGGGATACCAAGCGCGGCTTCCAAAATCCATAACGCCTCTTGTGCCGCATGCTCAATACCCTGTGCGGACAAGAGCGCGACCCCATGCCGGTACCAGGCACTGTAAGTCAGCCGCGTGTCAGAGGGAGTCTCAGCAAGTTGCAAGAGGCTATGGCGAACCGGGCTTGACATGGAAGTACGATCACAACGACTTGGAACCCGAAGAGTGAGAGCCGAGATCCACTTCCGAGGCCGCTTTCAGCGCGGCAATCAACTCATCGAGGTTGCCGTTCAACACGGCGTCCAATTTGTGCAACGTCAGTCCGATGCGATGATCCGTGACGCGGTTTTGAGGATAATTGTAGGTACGAATTTTTTCGCTCCGCTCTCCCGTCCCAACCTGGGCACGGCGATGCTCTGCGATCGAGGCTTCCTGTTTGGCTCGTTCGGCTTCTGCGATTCGCGATCGCAAGGTGCGCATGGCTTTGTTGCGATTTTTCAGTTGCGAGCGTTCGTCTTGGCACGTGACCACAAACCCGGTGGGGATGTGGGTAATCCTAACGGCCGAATAGGTAGTATTGACGCTCTGCCCGCCTGCACCTGACGAGCAGAATGTGTCGATTCGAAGATCCTTGGGGTCAATTTGCACTTCGACCTCTTCCACTTCGGGCATCACGGCCACGGTAGCCGTTGAAGTGTGAATACGCCCGCTCGCTTCCGTGGTGGGCACACGTTGCACTCGATGCACACCGCTCTCATACCGGAAATGTCCATACGCGCCCTTGCCTTCAATCAAGAGGATGGCTTCTTTGATGCCGCCGATACCGGTTTCATGCATTTCGACAATTTCCACATGCAGCCCCTTTTTCTCCGCATATTTCACGTACATCCGCAGGAGGTCGGCCGCAAACAACGCCGCCTCCTCTCCCCCCGTACCCGCACGAATTTCGACAAAGGTATTCTTCTCATCCTCAGCCCGCTGTGGATGCAACAATGCTATGGCCTGATCAGTGACCTCACGGCATTGCTGGCGCAAGGAGCGCAATTCTTCCTTTGCAAGCGTCTCGAGATCTTTATCGAGATGAGGATCATCGAGGAGGCGCTGCGTTTTGGCAATCTCGGCACACAACGTGCGGTATCGATAAAACAACTGCGCTGGCGCTTCAAGTTCTGCTCGTTCTTTCGTCAGGGAACGGAGCAAAGCCGGTTGGTTGAGGACGGCGGGATCGGCAAGCTGATGGGTTAACGTCTCGTAGCGGTTGGCAATTCCTTCCCATTGAGCGTACCACTCATTCTCCTTGGCTTCCTCCTTCTGATGAGAATATTCCAACATAAGAATCCCGTGATGTGATGAGCGGATGTAGGAGCGTCCCCTGACACTCCATCAAGGAGTTCCCGATTGCGCGACACTCGCCGCGAGAAAGTCCTGTTGGGTTTCTTAAGAACGTGCCCGGCGCCGAGAGGGTTTGGAACTCTGGGCATATTTTCTCTTGAACCGCTCCACCCGACCTTCGGAATCCACGATCTTTTGCGTGCCTGTGAAGAACGGATGACATTGTGAACAGATATCTACCTTGATATCCCCGACAGTCGACCGTGTCTGAAACTGCATGCCGCACGCACAACTGACCGTGGCTGGCCGATACTCTGGATGAATCCCTTCTTTCATGAAGACACACCTCCTCCCTTTCCTAACTCTGCCTTCTTATGTGTATCATGAGAAACGGGTTTTTGGCAAAATGTGCGGGATGTGGGTAGGCGAGATTACCGATTCATCGACTGAAGAAACTCCTGGTTGGATTTGGTGCCCACGATCTTGTCCATCAAAAATTCCATGGCTTCCATAGTCCCCAGAGGACTCAACACCTTTCGCAAAATCCACATCTTATTCAGTCGATCCCGATCCACTAGCAACTCCTCTTTTCTCGTCCCTGACTGACTGATATCGATTGCGGGGAAAATGCGTTTATCGGCTAATCGGCGATCTAGGTGAACCTCCATATTACCGGTCCCTTTAAATTCTTCGAAAATCACATCATCCATTCGGCTTCCTGTATCAATGAGCGCCGTCGCCAAAATGGTGAGGCTTCCTCCATTTTCTATATTACGCGCTGCTCCAAAAAAGCGTTTGGGCCGTTGCAGGGCGTTGGAATCGAGTCCCCCGGAAAGGACTCGGCCACTGGGAGGAGCAATAGTGTTATAGGCTCGAGCTAAGCGCGTAATGCTATCCAGCAGGATCACCACATCGCGTTTGTGTTCCACCAATCGTTTTGCCTTCTCCATGACAATCTCGGACACTTGGGCATGACGCTGAGCGGGTTCATCGAACGTGGAACTGATCACTTCCGCATTTTTTACCTGTCGCTGCCAGTCAGTCACTTCTTCCGGCCGCTCGTCGATGAGCAAGACAATCAGGATAATTTCCGGGTGGTTGTGCAAGATGGCACGCGCCACAGCCTGCAGCAACATGGTCTTCCCCGTGCGCGGGGCTGCGACAATCAGGCCACGTTGCCCCTTTCCAATCGGAGCAATCAACTCCATGACGCGCGTACAGTATTCTTCCGGGTCAAATTCCAAATTGATGCGCTCTTGGGGATAGAGTGGAGTCAGGTTGTCAAAGAGAATTTTATCCCGCTGGACCTCAGGATCGTCGTAATTGATCTTCTCGACTTTGAGAAGGGCAAAATACCGCTCTCCTTCCTTAGGAGGGCGGATTTGACCTGAAACCACATCACCAGTGCGCAAACCAAACCGGCGAATTTGCGAGGGAGAGATATAGATATCGTCTGGGCCAGGCAGGTAATTCGAGTCCGGAGCTCGCAAAAAGCCGAATCCATCGGACAAGGTTTCTAAGACTCCCTCCCCAAAGATCACGCCATTTTTTTCAGTTTGTCCTTGGAGAATCGCAAAAATCAGCTCCTGTTTTCGCAAGTTTGCAGCACCTTCAATTTTCAATGACTTGGCCAACTCGGTCAGCTCACTAATCGACTTCTGTTTGAGTTCCGAAAGATACATACAGTTCTCCCGCGGTGGGTCGTGAATCAAGGTCAACCTCTCCTTTTTTTACACAGAATTGAACAGCTACTCATCCGTGGAAAACCCACAACTTATGAGGAAGGATGCGATCAATGCCCTCTGTCATGTCGTCGAGCAAGGGTCCATCAATGATTCTTGCTCATCTGAGCTTGCCATTGGCAATGGTGAGGTTTCTCTCCTTTCTCGGCCTTTCAATATTTGCCCACAAGCAGCAACGATGTTGTTGTGTCATTTGGTAGAGAGAAAATCACTCTTACTTTCGGGCTAGATATACGTTACGTGAAATCGGGAAGCCCTGTGGAAGACGTGAACTCCTGTCACGGAAGGTATAGACGTTATCTATACCAAGGCTTGACATCTTGTCAAGAGTTGCTTCGGCTGTCTCATTTCCAACCTTAAGCGAAACCTTCCGACCGAATGGGCCGACCGAATGGGGCACCCTCTCTGCTGAACCTGCGATGCCCGACCCCCAAGAGGGGAAATCTTCTTTAAGAAGCAAAGCATATTGACCGACCCAGGTCCTCCGGTCATAGCGAGGCGAAGACCCACAGACACCGCCGGGCTTACAAACCTTGTTTTTCCCTCGGAGGGAGTCCATAATGGGTACCCGGAAAAACCCATGATCATTAATTCTGCCATGATTCTGAATCGAGCACTCATCGTCTTTTCGCTCAATGACCAGCAGGAGAGCAAGGCGATGGGTAAATTGTGTCCTAATGGCTTGGTCTGACCAAGAACCACCCCAGCCCGCTCGCATTTTCACGCTCGCAGAGGCCACCTGTCTGCTTCCTCGGCTCGAACGCTATCTGCGAGCGGCGCAACAGGGACATCGTGTGTTGCTCTATACCAAGGAGGACATCCGAAAAGCGAGTACCCATGCAGCCCTCGGTGGAGGGAGTTTAGTCGGAGTCCAGTATATCCGCGCCCTTGAACAAGTCTACGAAAGCCTACAAGCCATCCATGAGTTAGGAGTCATTGTGAAAGATGTGAAAGCCGGACTGTGCGATTTCCCGTACCACCTCAATGGTCGTCTTGTGTACTTGTGTTGGAAATTAGGGGAAGAGGCCATTCATTGGTGGCACGAAGTCGATCAGGGTTACGCTGGACGCCAAGCCCTTCCCTCTCGTTTCCCGTAACTCCAGAGCAGACGAAGAAAGGATCTGCCCTCATGAAATTTGTCATCATGGGCTGGGATGGTCCAGATGGTCAAACCAAGCGCCCGATCCACCGCCAGACACACTTAAACCGGTTGAAAGCCTTGGAGGCGGAAGGTCGCCTCGTGCTCGCTGGTCCATTTCTCGATCGCACAGGAAGCTTGATCGTGATAGAAGCTGACTCTCAAGAAGAAGCGGAAGCCTTCGCCCGGAACGATCCTTACACCATACACGGCGTCTTCACTCGAGTAGAGGTACATCCCTTCGAACAGGTTATTCCTCACCCGCTCGGGCTCCACTCAAGCGAGCGGACCTCACCACCCTCAAACCCGTAAAAGACCCCGATAGTTATCTTGATAACTCATGTATGTAAACCGAACAATGGCCTGCCATTTGGGAGCTTGGATGGGCCAACCAGATACAAGCGAGAGCCTTTCCACGGCAGCTCCGGACGAACACTTTCACGGCTCTTAGCCAATCTTCTAGAGAATTTTCCAGGCGTCCCCACCATCACTCGTATTGCTACGAAATGCTCTACTTACTTAAGCCCTACTTAAGTCTCTGGCAAGAGCTCCGATTCACATGCTATGGTAGGGAACAGATGAGCGAGTTCATTGCCTCGATTTTTGAGTTTATTTCTCCCGAGACCGCCTTCATCCTAACACTTTTTTCAGTCGTCGCCTTCGTCGGCACCTTGATCGCCATTCCCGCGATCCTCATCAGACTGCCGGAGAATTACTTCTCCGAACCACAGGCCCGTTCATGGATGGCCAATCATCACCCAATCTTACGAGTTCTCGGCTTGACTATCAAAAACGGGGTAGGGCTGATTTTTCTCCTGGCGGGGATAGCCATGCTTGTGCTTCCCGGCCAGGGGCTCCTGACCATTCTCATCGGCTTATCCTTGATGGATTTCCCAGGAAAACAGACACTCGAACGGAAACTGATCGCGCAATCGACCATCTTTCACACCGTGAATGCCCTGCGGCAAAAATGCGGAAAACCCCCCTTCGTTCATCCGTACGCGTCTCAAGAAACCACCCCACATTCTTAATCGAAAGCTCGATGGAGCCCAGACCATATCGACGGTGACCCCCTCTCCTTGCGGGGAATCTGATGATCCACGGCGACTGGCCGGTCACCAGCACGTGAAACTCACTCTTTACATCCAGAAAAGGCCTGAGTAGCATGATCTCCCTATGACGATACGCATGAACATGCTCTGGGCTGGTGTCGCGATACTCTGTGCCGTCGCCTTTGCCTTTGTTACAGGTCTGTTGAATCCCAGTGAAAAAATTAATGGCCTCTGGCTCGTAGTCGCGGCAGGATGTTTTTATGCCTTGGCTTACCGGTTCTATGGACGATTTTTAGCTACTCAGGTTACCAACCTCGATGATGGGCGCCGAACGCCCGCCTACCGCTTACACGATGGCACAAATTACTATCCCGCCAACAAGTATATTCTGTTCGGCCATCACTTTGCCGCCATTGCCGGCGCTGGCCCTCTGCTTGGCCCGGTTCTGGCTGCCCAATTCGGGTTTCTTCCAGGGTTTCTCTGGATTGTTATTGGAGCCGTTGTGGCTGGCGCTGTCCAAGATTTCATCATCCTCGTGGGCTCGCTTCGCCGGAATGGACGCTCGCTCCCCGAGATCGCCCGCGCTGAAATCGGGTGGGTTACCGGGATAGCAACGGCCATCGCCGTCTTGTTCATCGTCGTAGTGGCCTTGGCTGGTCTTGGACTGGCAGTCGTCAACGCCCTGACGCACAATCCCTGGGGCACCTTTACCCTTGTCATGACCATTCCCATTGCCCTGTTCATGGGAGTCTACTTGCACCGAATCCGGCCAGGACAAGTTGGCGAAGTTTCACTTGTGGGGATTGGACTCCTTGTGATCGCGGTAATTGCGGGCCGCTACGTGGCCCAGTCTGAGCTTGCCCCGTGGTTCACCTTCGACCGAGAGATCTTGGTGTGGTCGCTGGCGGGCTATGGGTTTCTGGCATCAGTTCTTCCTGTCTGGATGCTGCTTGTACCCCGGGATTATCTCTCCACGTTCATGAAACTGGGTGTGGTGGGCTTGCTGGCCGTGGGCGTTGTTGTGCTGGCTCCAGACATCCAAATGCCTCGCCTGACTCGCTTTATCCAGGGGGGAGGGCCCATTATTCCTGGTCCCATCTTTCCCTTTCTTTTCATCACGATTGCCTGTGGCGCCATCTCGGGATTCCATTCCCTTGTGTCTTCTGGCACAACCCCTAAGATGATTGCCCGCGAGTCGCAGGCGCTCGTGGGATATGGAGCGATGTTACTGGAAAGTTTCGTAGGAGTCATCGCGTTAATTGCTGCAGGCTTACTCATCCCCGGTGACTATTTTGCCATCAATACTCGACTTTCGCCTGAGGCGCTTGCAGCTCTCGGATTTCCAGTGATGCGGATCGAAGAACTGTCACGTCTTGTCGAGGTTGATATTACGGGTCGGCCCGGAGGCGCGGTTTCGCTGGCAGTGGGCATGGCATCGATTTTCTCGGCATTACCCGGGATGGCCGGACTCATGGCTTACTGGTACCAATTCGCTTTGCTTTTTGAAGCCTTGTTTATTTTAACCACCATTGACGCGGGCACTCGTGTCGCGCGCTACCTCGTGCAGGAACTTGGAGGATCTTTTTATAGCCCGCTCCGCCAAATCAACTGGTGGCCCGGAGTCCTAGGGAGCAGCGCCGCCGTGGTTGGAGCATGGGGATACCTCATTGCCACCGGGACCATCTCCACAGTATGGCCCATGTTCGGGGCTGCCAACCAGTTGCTGGGCACCCTCGCGTTGTGTATCGGCACCACTCTGCTTATCAAGATGGGGAAAGCACGGTTCATGTGGGTGACGGCGGTCCCCATGGTGTTTGTTGGCATGATTACCCTGACCGGATGTTATGAACTCTGGTGGATTTTCTGGAAACAGGCCCACACGAGTCTTGACCCTGTTCACACGACAACCATGTATCTGAACGCTTCTCTCGTGGGAGCCGTGGCGATTTTGGCTTTGATCGTATTGGGAGACAGTCTTATGAAGTGGTATGGCTACCTCATCAAAAAACGTCCCTATACCAGTACAGAGATCATGGAAGACAAGGGAATTCAGCTCCCGTCTGGTCCCTGTTGCTAACGATTCAGGACCCTAGGTAATAGCTCAAAACCCGTGGTACGGAAACGCGATATCCAGTCTCGTTTCCCTCCTCGTTTATTTCTGCTCGTTTATTTCCGTTGGACAAGCCACTGAGGAGGAGACATGGCAGAGCAATATTCGTTTGATGTGGTATCAACCGTTGAAATGCAGGAGGTAAAAAACGCTATCGATCAGACGATGAAGGAAATACGGCAGCGGTTCGATTTCAAAGGGACCAAGACAGCCCTGACGCTCCAGGAAAAAGAAAAGGTCTTGGAAGTCATCACCGATGACGAGTACAAGCTCAAGGCTGTGCTCGACATTTTCAAGGGTAAGTGCGTCAAGCGCAATGTCTCCCTCAAAGCCCTGAACTACGGAAAAATCGAGCACGCCTTAGGCGGGACCGTGCGGCAACGGATTGCCATTCAACATGGGATTCCGGAAGATAAGGCCAAATTGATTGTCAAAACCATCAAAGAGAAAAAGCTCAAAGTCCAGGCCCAAATCCAGGGCGATCACGTGCGCGTCCAAAGCAAAAGCAAAGATGAACTGCAGGCGGTCATTGGCTTGTTAAAGCAGCAAGATTTCGGCATTGACCTTCAATATGTGAATTACCGCTAAAGTGGAGACGGCAGCTTGCTTCAATTCTCTCAATTCTCTCAATTCTCTCTATTCTCTCTATTCAGCCCTTACCCTCATGTATCACTGTGCGAGGCCGCGAAGAGACGATTCCAGCGTTCCTTCAAATGGAAGAGTGCCTGCTCTAAGGCGTCCTGACTTGCGACTTGCCGCAATACCTCATAGGCCACTTCGTCCGAGTCAGGATAAATGGGAGGAAATGTCCAATTTCTTCTGACGACGGGATAGACATTGGAGGCTAATGGAACGGCTAAACGCTTGAGCACAGCCCACGCTCGACCATCCGCTTGAACCAAGATCTGCCCTGTGCGAACATCCAATAAGGCTAACTCCGCCAATGCATAATTTTCCACCCGATAGCCAACTAATCCGCTACCTCCTGCAAGGATTCCCTGCAAAGGGAGGCGATCTGGGGCTTCCACTTCAACACTCGAAAAAACGGCGAGCATGAGATACCGTTTCCCTTGGCGCCTGGCAAACGCTTGCAGAGACGGGAGAACGTTACCCGAGGCGAACTCCTGAGCGGGGAGTACCTCTTCAATGACGATAGAAATTGTGCGACCGAGGTTGGTTCGAAGGCTTTTCGTCAGAGCATCCATGGTGTCTTTCGACAACGGAGGCGGTGAATATTTGCCACTCGTGTCATTGAGTACCAACAGGTCTGCGTGCAACGGTTCCTTAAGAGTCACAGGCTGCTTTTGGATAGGAAGTGGTGTCCCAAGATAATGGGGCAACTTGGGGGGTGGAAGGCTTGACAAACACCCTCCCCCTACCAATATGAAACCAATCAACAAACCCTGTAGAATCCGGTACCCTTGAAGGGCCATGACATGTCACCCTTGCGTTTCAGTATCTATTGTCGGCCTCCGTGGAAAGCGAGGTCAAGTGGAATCAAGAGGTGCATACATTTGTTGCATCCTCCCTGGGTATTAGGTACGGTACAGCCATGAACCTGAGATTCATTATTGCGTATTGTCTTCTCATTCTCTGGCTGTTGGGGATAGGAGGGTGTACAAATTTTCATCTTCCCCGTTTTTCTTTTGAAGAAGACGCTTCTCCTCGTTTGCCGTTTGTCGTGAGGTTTCTCTTTGATCCGGGGCTACCTCAGGCGACCTTGCAAGTTGACGCCTGTGGACTTTCCCATACTATCCGCTCAGGAGAGATCATCACCCAAGCCTTTGTCACCATTGGCCAAAAGCGACTTGCCTCGGTGGAAGTCATCCCAAACGCAGGCCGCTCTCTCCCAGCCCAAGCCCCCAATAATGTAACCGTTCAACTTGCGCTTCGCCACCAGGCCTTCAAACGCATCGACCAAGGTCAAGAGGATCAATATCAAGCCCAGGTAGAATTGGAACTGCTTGCCATTTATTTTGACGCCCAAGGCCAAAAACGCGCTGAGATTCCTCTGAGGTATAGCCGTCGTGTCAATATGTGGACTCCCGAACTCAGCAGTCAATCAATTTCCTGTGCTGCTGGACAATTCGATAGTGAATTTGAGGAGGCAGCCCGACAGCTCGCTCGTGATATGATCGCAGCCCTCCCTCAACTGTATGGGCAACCGCCTGCCCCTACCACAACCGTTCAACATTCCGCCCCGCCTGTCCTCCCCCAGCCACATGCAGAACCTCTCCGGCTGTCCTTTCGCACCTTGCTCCAAGATGCCAACAACAATTTCGTCCTCGAAGGCGGGGAAACACTGGTTTTGACCATAGAAGTGACCAATAAGGGCAGCATGCCCATCTCCTCGGCAACCATCGAACTATCGGGAACGCCACAACTCGTCCAGGCGTTCGCACAAGTGGCTGACCTTCCCCTTCGATTGCCCACACTTCAACCTGGAGAGACCACAACCACGGAAATCCGAGGGCGTCTGCCAAAGATGGTGAAAGGCGGGCGCGGTGAACTCATTGTGTCGGTCGTCCCCACTGAGGGTCCGCCTGCAGGGTCGCACAAGATTTTTGCGGAGCTCCAGCCTGCACAGACCACGGCTTCACCTCCTGGGGACATTCGGCAAGCTCCAGCTTCTCGCCCGGCGTTGCGTTCAGCCGCCGTCAAATCGGCACCCTCCCAGCAGGATTCCGCTGATTTCCCTTACCTTGCGCTCCTAATTGGCCTTGACGCCTATCGTGATCCCTGGCCAGGGGCCTACACCATTTCATCCGGACATATGACGGCCTTGGCTGACACCCTTCGGACCACTGGATTGTTCGTCGATCAGCATATCCGCATTCTCCAAGGCGCTCATGCCACGCGCACGGATATCGAAGAAGCGCTCTTCTCCTGGGCCATCCCTCGGATGTCTCCCAATACCGTTTTCATACTGTACTATGCGGGGCAGGCTGTCACACATCCCACAACAGGTGAAGTCTACCTAATGCCGTATGAAGGTTCCCTCTCTGTCTCCCCCAAGCGCCTAATCTCGTTGCGCGCCCTTCAACGTGCATTGGCAAAAGCTCCCGCACGTGTGACCTTACTGTTCTTGGAAACACCTGTGCTTCCGCTCCTCCAGGCTTCTGGTCATATCCGAGAAAATGGCAAGGCCCCTGCTAGATGGAAGAGTGGTCTTCGGCGAGGATCAAGGACTCCACATGTCATTCAAATCCGCCAAGCCACGGAACGCTCCCATGATCCCGCCGCATTACTAGCAGGCCTGCTGGGCCGAGCCGACAACAATCACGATGGGACGATTACTGTAGCTGAATTGCTGCATGATCTTCGCCACGTGGCGGTGATCAGTCCATCCCTTGATCCCAAGGCTCCAATAGGCGCGATTCCACTGTCACGTTGACCATGGGCTCCTTATAAAAATTCCCGAGCCATTCACCGTTGCGTTCATTTCCATGCACCCCGACATTCTGCTTATCTCCTCGGACCGCCGGACCCGTTCTCTTCTCTTCGCACAACTTCGAGAGGAAGGGTACGATGTGTTACCTACCGCGCTCGTGGAAAAGGCACTGTTCTTCCTCGATCGAGGGCTCCAACCACGCCTTATCCTGCTCGACGTACATGCGGAGGATCCGGCACAGACTGTCGAACGCCTACTTCACTGCTCAACCGCCCCGCTTGTGGTCCTCGTTGGCGGTTACGAGCGAGAAAGAGTCAGGCGAGCTCCTCGCGTAGCGGTGGTCTCCAGACCGATCAGCATCGGGGATCTCGTGCAAGCCGTCAAGCACATCCTAGATCCACCTCTTGATGTTCGTTCCAATCAAGCAGGCACCAGACCTAGACCATCTGAGTAATCAACTGGACAATCAATCACCACTGGCGCTTGTGCATCCAGCGCCTTACGGAGGAGAGGCCGGAGCTCATCGGGTGCGGAGACACGATAACCAACAGCCCCGAAACTTTCGGCAAACCGCACCATATCCGGATTCGTGAAATCGACCCCGAATGTCCGATGGAACTGAAGGGATTGCTTCCAGCGAATGACGCCATACCCATTATCACGCCACACCAACACTACCAGCGCCAACTGGTGTCGCACAGCCGTCTCCAGCTCGTGAGCGTTCATAAGAAAGCCGCCATCCCCTACAACCGCAACCACAGGGCGGTCGGGATACAATAACTTGGCGGCCACGGCACCCGGGAGGCTGAGACCCATAGCGGCATAGCCATTAGAGAGGATACAGGTATTGGGTTGATAACAGGAAAACAGACGGGCCATCCACAGCTTGTGGAATCCGACATCAGTGATCACAAGCGCATCTTCTCTGAGCTCGGCTCTGAGATCTTCGATGATATGCTGAGGACGCATTGGCCAGGTTCGAGGAGCTTCCCGCAAGCGTTGGAACATGCTCTCCACTCTGTTTCGTACGTGAGTGGCCCAGCCGCTATCCCAGGGGTCCAAACCCTCAGCTATTTGTTCAAGAGACAACCGGAGATCACCCAAGACACCCACATCAACAAGATAGTGGGCATCGACTTCCGCAGGGCTGAGGTCGAGATGCACGATATGCTTGTCCCGGTCTGGATTCCACAGGCAGGGAGCAAACTCGACAAAATCATAGCCAACGGTAATCACCAGGTCGGCTTCCCCAATGGTTTGGTTAGCATGATCGCTGGCTTTAAGTCCCAGTGTATAAAGCGAAAGGGGGTGATGATCGGGCATAAGGCCCTTGGCCATAAAGGTGTGCAAGACAGGAATATTTAATCGCTGAGCACAGGCGCGAACCGCGTCAGCCGCCTGGTTTCGAATAGCCCCATGGCCCGCTAAAAAAACGGGGCGACGAGCTTGAGCAAGCACTTTTTGAGCCCGCTCAATTTGCCGCGCCAGAGGTTCTGGACGAAAGGGAGCCTGGACCAATAGAGGCTCAGGCCTTGAAGATTCAGCGAACGTTTCTGCAACAATATCTTCCGGAATATCGAGATGTGTGGCGCCAGGCTTTTCAGTCTGCGCCACCTTAAAGGCTTTTCGCACAGCTTCCGGGATAACGGAGGATCGACTAATTCCGGCGTTCCATTTTGTCACAGGCCGAAAGATCCGCACGATGTCAACACACTGATGCGATTCCTTGTGCATGCGATCTAAATTCGCCTGACCTGTGAGAGCGACCAACGGAGCCCGATCCATATTGGCATCAGCGACACCCGTCAATAAATTGGTGGCTCCAGGACCCAAAGTAGACAGACAAACTCCTGCTTTCCCGGTGAGTCGTCCATAGACATCGGCCATGAATGCGGCTCCCTGCTCATGTCGCACGGGAATAAACCGAATCGCCGAATCGGCCAGTGCATCCAGGATATGGAGGTTTTCCTCGCCTGGCACGCCAAACACCAGCTCGACACCTTCATTTTCCAAGCAACGGATCAACAGTTCAGCCGCGTTCATCAGAATCCCCTTTGTGCAAAAAACCGCTTTACCATGCAAAAAAGGACACAAGGCATTTGAGTATATCGTTCAAAGTGGAGGCTTATGTTGTCCACATTTCCGGCTTATGGACTTCTATAGTGAACCTGCTCCAACTCAGGTACAGCGCCGGGAGAACGATCAGGGTCAACATGGTCGTCGTGACCATGCCTCCGATCATGGGAGCGGCAATGCGTTGCATCACGTCAGCACCCGCCCCATGGCTCCACATGATCGGAAACAATCCGCCGATGACCGCTGAAGCGGTCATCATAATTGGTCGTACCCGGAGGCTCGCTCCCTCGACGACGGCATCCCGAAGATCCGCCCATGTGTTCAGCCGGCCCTGGGCCTGTCTTTGCGCCACCGCCTGATCGAGATAGACTACCACCAATACGCCAATTTCCGTAGCGACACCCAGCAAGGCGATAATACCCACCCACACCGCCACACTCACATTGTAGTCCAAATAGTACAGATACCAGACTGCGCCAATAAGCGAGAACGGAAGAGAAACGAGCACGAGAATACAACGGGAAATGGATCGAAAGTTGAGATACAGCAACACAAAGATGAGCCCAATCGTGAGGGGAACGGCTATCGCTAATTTGGCTTTGGCCCGCTCCAGATAGCGGTACTGCCCGCCCCATCCGAGCGAGTAGCCGGGCGGTAACGGAACCTGCTGGCGGATCAAGGTTTGGACCTCTTGCACATAGGTTCCCAAATCACGGCCAGCCACATCGACAAATACAATACCGGCCAACGCTCCATTTTCGTCTCGAATCGAGGGCGGCCCCGTCGTGATGGAAAATTCAGCCACTTGCCCCAGCGGCAGATACTCGCCGGTTGGGGCCTTCACCACAACTCGCTGCAAGGCCTCAAGATCCTGGCGTAATTCACGAGGATATCGGACATTGATGGGGTACCGCTCTCGACCTTCAATGGTAAAGGAAATATTTTTACCCCCGATGGCGGATTCGATCACCTCCTGCACATCGCCTACGGTGAGCCCATACCGTGCAGCCGCCTCGCGGTTCACCTGAATATCCACATAGTACCCCCCGGTCACACGTTCGGCATAGACGCTCCGAGTCCCGGGTACATGTTTGAGAAGTTTCTCAATCTTCAGACCGATACGCTCAATCTCTTCGAGTTTTGGTCCATAAATGAGGATACCCAGACTGCTGCGAATCCCCGTGGCCAGCATTTCGGTCCTGGTTTGAATGGGCATCCACCAGATGTTCGGCATGCCCGGCAACCGAATGCGCTGGTCCATGTCTTCGATAAGCCGATCCCACGTCATACCGGGTCGCCACTGATCCCGCGGTTTCAACGTGACCACCGTTTCTGCCATGCTGAGAGGGGCGGGATCGGTCGGTGTCCTCGCTCGGCCCATTTTCCCAAACACGTGATCAACTTCGGGGAATGCTTTGAGCAATCGATCCTGGACCTGTAAGACCTCAATCGCCTTTTCAACGGAGATCCCCGGCAGGGCCGTCGGCATATAGAGAATGGTGCCCTCGTTCAAGGGGGGCATGAATTCCGAACCGAGCTGAGCAAACAGGAAACTGGCCCAGATGACTCCGCCCATGGCCAGAATGAACACAAGCCATCGCATGCGAAGCGCCGTCTGAACCACCGGCCGATAGATGCGGACAAGCAGCCAACTCAACGGGTTGCGCTCTTCCCCATGGATTCGGCCCCGGATGAAAAGGATCATGAGCAACGGGCCTAGTGTCACGGAGGCGATGCTGGCGAACAACATGGCAAACGTCTTGGTCGCCGCCAATGGCCGGAACAGGCGTCCTTCCTGCGCCTCCAGCATAAAGACCGGGAGAAAGGATACCGTGATGATGAGCAAGGAGAAGAACAGGGGCTTTCCCACTTCTTGGGCCGCGCGCACGATCACCAGCGGTTCGAGAGGCTTCCCCTGCGTGCTGTTGCCAGTCTGCAAGCCGGCGGTGTGCATTCTCCACCATAACCAC
>RFGT01000069.1 GCA_003696975.1 Nitrospirota bacterium
ATAATAAGGCTGATTCAGTAAACTCTTATAGGCGTCTACCGTGGTGAGGTATGTCTGGAATAAGGATTCCAGAATGTGCTCACGCTGCTCGCCGGACATGGCAGCAATGGCTTTGTTGGTCTGAAGCGGGGCATGCTCAAGGTCCCGTTGGATCTGAATGGCTTTTGGTCGTGGCCTGGTTTCCGCTTTGACAAGCACCCATTGAAACTCCCGCGCCAACGGGGGAACGAGTTGATCGGGATGACCAAGGTAGCCTCGTTCAACGAGATGGTTCGCGCTAATGAGCAAATTGACCTTTCCTTTTTGAGGAGTGCGGACGACCAGAAAGGGGAACGCTTTTCCCTCTCGATTGATCACTTGGGGTTCAATGATGACTTTCTGGAGTACCCCGCGGTTTAAGGCTTCATCGAATCGCTGGTATTGGGATCGATGTTGGACCATCCACTCCAAGGCTTGGACCACGGTTTCCACGGCTTGAGTGGCTTGATCCTTTGTCAGTGCTCCCTGCTTCGATAAGCCCTCCCCTGGTTCGAGAAACACCTGAAATGAAGCCCCCCGAACAGGGTACCCGGTGGTCGCGTGGTGTTCAGCCGGAGCATGGACTTCATGACCTTCATGGCCCCAGGCTACAGGCGGCAGGGCACAGATCATGACCAGCATACCGTCTAAGACCCAGACGAGTAGCGGAGAGAAAAATTGTGGCGACGTGATGCTTCGACTGTTCATACCTTTTCCCCTCATTTTAATTTGGACGCGCACAGACCAGCCTCAAGTCTTACCACTCTTTCTCTCTAAGGATAAGACCAGCGTACTGCTTCTCTTCAATTCATTTCAATCAGGATCCAACCCATTTGGTTGAAATGGATATTCTAGGTTTGGTTGGACAGATCAGGCGAAAGTGCGTATGCTACATGTGGCCATGATGGAATATGCATGGTTCGCATTCTCCTCAACTCGGTCTGACAAATGATGCCCGTTGATCCAATGAAAACTGGTCGATAGCAGGAAATCGGAGAGAGGAAGCCATGTTTTTCGATCCCGCCATTGCCGCCCAACAGGCTCTGCATCGTGCCGAGGAACAGGGTGAACTTGGACCTTTCCACAAGGAAATTGTGGAAGCGGAAGAAATCTTTTCATGCGATGAAAGTTCGGAGGCAACTCAGGCCTTCGAGCGACTGCACCACTTTGGGGAACAGCTTCCCCATGCCCGAGCCTTTCAAGAATTTCTCATCTACCTTACTTGGCAGCAGGTCATGGCCCAACCCCTTCCTCACCATCTTCAAAAAGGATGGGACTTATGCAACCGATTTCTGAAACGCTTTGGCCCACAACTTGAGGGATCTCAGGCGCTCCAACAGGTGTTGGCCATGCGAGAGTCATTTCGGAAGGGGATTGGCATCCATGTGGAGAGCCAGGAAACTTTGATCTCAGAAGAATATGATCAAGAGGCATTCTCCAGCGGAGATTAAAGCTCCCCTGATACGCGCTGGGTCCCGAGGTCAATCCAGACCAAGGCGGCAAGGCGGCGGTACGAGCCAATTTACAGGGATTCCATGACGTCGCATCCAGCAAGCCAGGCAGGTCAGGAGGTTATCCGATGGAAAGCCTATCCTGCCTGGTCACACTTTCTGTGGTTATATTTTTTCAGCGCATTGACAGGGTTTCGAGCCTTGCCGCTCATCTGGTCCGGAGTTGAGGGATGGGAAGTCTGGCTAGGTGGAGCTCTGGCGTTACTGGGTTGTGCCGCAGCCCTTCGGCATTGGGCTTTTTACTACATGACTTCCACACGGCTGGGGATCATCAATGGATATACTGGACGCGAAATCGCTTCTCTCGCTATTGCCGAAATTGGCGAGGTGGTGGTCAGGCAAGGGCTTTTAGCCCGATGGCTTGATATCGGCACATTGGTGATCACGTCCGCAAAGCAAGAGAGTTACCTCTCTTTCAAAGGGATCCACCGCCCTGAGGTGATCAAAACCCGCTTGTTGGCTCTGTCCCGGTAGGGGCCTCTCATGCGTTCGAATCCTTACCGGCAAATAGCTCTCTCAACCAGGACTGAAACGGGTATCAGTCACCACGAGGAGAGATGCTCCATCGAAATCCTTTCTTCTGCTCGCAAGTTCCATAAGTTCGGTAATGGAGCCCATATGCTATAGAGCCAAGTCCTCCGAGACGCCACTGCGCGAATGCTATCTCACCGCTTCTCCTTCACCAGCGGTTTCGCCTACTGCTCCCGCTGCTTCGGCCCGCGCTGAACCGGCCTCGGGGAGGGCGCGATTCTTGGGGTCTTGCTTCATTGATGGTCAAGGTGCGGCCCCCCAGTTGAATGCCTTGTAAGGCAGCAATTGCGGCTGTGGCTTCTTCCGCTGAGACCATCTCCACGAACCCGAACCCCCGTGACTGCCCGGTATATTTGTCCGTGATAATTTTGACCGATTCAACGGTCCCATGTTGAGAAAATAAATCATTCAATTCCATCTCACTCGTGGAATAGGGTAATCCACCGACATAAATCTTTAACCCCATAGGGCTTCTCCTTTGGTGTGAGGTTGACGAGGTTGATGAGAACGTTATCGACTGGGGACTGAGGGAAGAACCTGATGTAGGGCTCGCACTCAGCCGTGGTCAGGCGTTCAAGCAGGCTCCTGGGTTCAACAAACTAACTGTGGACCGCGATTGGCGACAACGCTTCACCACCGGCCCGCGTGCTGAAGTACACTCACCGTAGCATATCTTCCCTCTGAAGGCAAACTGAAAAAATCTTGCTGGCAGTCCGGTCAAAAGTCTGGTAGAGTGGAGTTGTTTGTAGGAACAGTCCAATAGCCTGGATTCGATCGCCTCCCCTTGATCCTCTTGTTGATCGTGTAAGAGGATGCGACCCTTCCAGCTATTTCTATTCTCCCATTTTTCAACCTGGAGGCTTCTCTCATGTTGTACGGTCGCTTACCCAAACAGAGTTGGTATTTTGTTATCTTGATCGGCATCTTGAGTCCGATCAGCCTACAGGCTGAACAACCGAAAGGAGGTCGCATGACCATCGCCGCAGGCCAAGATGTCTCCATCGAGTACACCCTTAAACTGGACAATGATCAAGTCATTGACTCGAACGTGGGGGGGGAGCCGCTCACGTATACCCATGGCGCCAAGCAAATTATTCCAGGGCTCGAGGAAGCCCTGGAGGGCATGGCGGTTGGGGAAACGAAACATGTGACGATCGCCCCGGAGGACGGATATGGTCCAGTGAATCCAAACGCATTCCAGGAAGTGCCTAAGGAGTTAATTCCCCCAGAGGCTTTGCAGGTGGGCACACAACTTCAGGGACGAGATGCCAGTGGTCGTATCGTGCATCCACGGATTGCCGAAATCAAAGAGAACACCGTGGTGCTAGACTTTAATCATCCTCTGGCAGGGAAGACTCTGCATTTTGACGTCAAGGTGTTGGATATTCAAAAAAGCCATCACTCGCAGACGCCCTAATCCCGTTGTCAATCGCTGGTGTGTGTCCCGCATTCATCGTTGGAAGCATGGGGTCGTGAGCTTCCGGATAATGCGGGCCCACAGTGATTGATAGGTCTCACGCCCCTGAAGGAGCTGGCAATATCGGTGGAGGACCTGCTGGTATGCGTGTGGGAAGGTTCGACCTATCCATCGGTGCCACGAGCGCGGCACGCCATAAATAATCCGGTTTAACCGCGACGCGATAAGAAATTCTTTTCCAAATTCCGCAAGCACAGCACCCTCGTACATGGTTAAAGGATGATGAGGCTCACGAAGGAATCGAGTAATATGTTCTGCCGCAATTTGGCCTGACCGAATGGCATAATAAATTCCCTCTCCCAAGAGCGGATCGACTAAATGCCCGGCATCGCCCACCAAGAGAGCTCGTCCCTTGACCAACCAGCCATGGCGTTGTTTTCGAATCCTGCTCCACTGAAAGACGGGAATGGGATGCCCAAGAGGGGCGGGGACATGCAAGCCCTGCAAGACGGGCTCTTCCTGAGAAAACTGGTGGAAACTCCGTTTGGGACGGCACTCTCCTCGCACGAACTCCCCTACGCCAACGGAAAGCCCATGGTGCTTGGGGAAGATCCAGCCATATCCTTTCTTCGCGGCGTTGAGACTAATCACCGCGTATGTCGGGCTCTGTCCATTGTTGAGCTTGAGGCCCAGCTCCGGAGTGTCACACTGCACTTCGCTCTCCAAGGCGGGAACCATCCGGGTCGGGCGAGTCTGAAACAAATGTTGCGTTACAACCCCTTTTGCCCCATCTGCTCCCACGACAACCTGACCCACATATTGCCTTTGTGACGTGATGACTCTGATCCCCTCTGCCTCTGCCATCACGTTTATGACCGGTTCTCGTTCATGGATTTCTACTCCGGCGTGTTTCGCTTTCTGCACCAGCCACGCATCAAACCCTGATCGCATGACCATGTAGGCCAGTGGCCTAGACGATTCCACGAAATATGATTCATCCAGCCCATAGGTAAATCGAAAGCCGTATACTTCTTCCTCCACGACTGAGAGAAAATCCGGATCGAGAATACGGACGATCCGTGCCGACAAGGCTCCGCCACAGACTTTTTCGCGAGGATGGGTATATTTCTCAAGCCCCAACACCGATACCCCTCTTTTCTGCAGCTCATAGGCAGTCGATGCCCCAGCCGGACCCATTCCCACCACAATGACCTCATACCGGGAAGCGGAAGAAGCCATCACGCGTGGAACCCCCTTGGCAATTCAATCAGACCTCCTGCCTTTACTTTCATCATCGTTTATTCTGAACTGATTGATTGGCCGCCTTGCATGTGGCTCTACTTTACTCTATTTTTGATGAGGCAGACCACTATTTATAAAATAGGCGCGATCGTTGGAAGTCTCATGTGTGAGAAGGATACATTGGGGTTCGTGAATGTGGGAGAGCTCATTCACGGAACACGGGTGGCTCAGGTCACAAGAGGGTTAGGATTATGAACGACGCTGCACCTACGAGAGAACAGGCCACATTAGGTGGCGGCTGCTTCTGGTGTCTGGAGGCCGTGTATGAGCACGTCCAAGGGGTGGAGCAGGTGGAATCCGGCTACATGGGGGGACATATCGTGAATCCCTCATATGAAGCTGTCTGCACAGGAACCACAGGACATGCAGAAGTTGTGCACATTATCTTTGACTCTCGGGTAATTTCCTATTCCGAACTGCTGGAAATCTTTTTCGCCGTCCATGATCCAACAACACGCAACCGTCAAGGCTATGATGTTGGTCCCCAGTATCGCTCAGTCATCTTCTACCATTCTCTCGATCAGAAGTTGGCTGCCGATGCGATGATCACCATGCTCAGTCGGGCCGGAGTCTTTTCCAATCCCATTGTCACGGAGGTGGCCCCTGCTGGCCCATTCTATCGCGCCGAGGCTTATCACCAACGTTATTATTTCCGAAATCCTTCCCAGCCCTACTGCACCTTTCAGATTGCGCCCAAACTTGTCAAACTCCGCGAACGCTTTTCCGCAAGGCTCAAACAGTCGTCCCAACCTTCATAGACTCGCCCGCAAAGCGAGGTGCGATCTCGCAGTGTAGATTCCATCTGGGTGCTCATGTTTACGTGTTGAAGGGTGGGGGATCAGCTTTGGGGTATAAAGACCATGTCCGACTTATTGAGTAAGCAAAGAAACCACGGGCTGAAACAGGGCACGACATTCCTCTGGAGAGACATGTAATACGTTCGCCAGCTTCTCCAGCTTCTCGGGACACGATAGATCGCTCGAGGAGAGGCGAGCCATATATTCTCGCGCAATGCAGTACGACTCTGACGTAATATCCACCAGTCGAATTTTGGCCTTTCCTGTGACAGGATCCAGCATATCTTTGAAAGGCAGCGGTGTGAAGCGTCCATCATAAATAGCTACCATCGCCGCGCTGCCTCCCTCCAGTAAGTACTGAGCTGCACAATATCCCAGATCGCGTGTATATTCCATGTCAAAAGGGATCGGATCGGCACAACGCAGTTCATAGCCAATATTTTTTGTCACAATGGTGAGCTTGATGCCGTAACGCTCGAGCAGGCGCTGCACGGTTTGCTTGAGAACGTCTCCGATGTTCAGTTCCGAGAGGCGAAGATGGCCATGCTCGTCACGCTCGATTGTTCCCAGCATGGACAATTCCTCTTCTTCAAGCAACTCGGCTAATCCTTCCGCAAGCACGGCAACGCCATGCGATTTGCCCTCACTGATACGCTTTACGATTGAGCTTAACAGAACCAAAGACAGCGTGTTGAGCTTGAGGGGACGGCAAGGGAACTCCTCGGGAATCACCGTGATCGCACTGCCGGCAGCTTTACCTATTCCCAAGGCCAAATGCCCGGCTTTTCGGCCCATGGCTACGGCAAAATACCATCGGGATGTGGTCTGTGCATCGACCATGAGGTTTTTGACAATCTTCACGCCGTAATGGCGAGCTGTTTGAAACCCAAATGTGGAGATGCCATGAGGAAGACTGAGGTCGTTGTCGATCGTCTTCGGGACATGAACCACCTGAAGCGTCCCGTGGGCGCGTTCTTCCAGTTTCATGGCCGAGGACGCCGTATCATCACCTCCAATGGTGATCAATCGCGTGACCCCCAGCCGACGCAGCGTGTCCAGCGTGCGTTCTAAGGCCTGTGGCGACTTCGCGGGATTAGCTCGTGAAGTGCCCAAGATCGACCCTCCTTGAAAGTGAATGCGGTTGACCGTATCCGGGGTCAACAGCCGTATTTTGGTCAGTTCGCCCTGCATAAGCCAAAAGAATCCATCCAGAATGCCGACTACCTCATTTCCATGTGCTATGCTCTGTAATGTCGCTGCTGCAATGACACTGTTGATCCCTGGGGCTGGGCCGCCTCCCACCAAAATGCCAACTTTCTGAGTCGAAACGGGCGTAGTATGTTCCTGAAATTGGGTTGCGCTCATCAGCGTGCTTTCCCTCCTTCCATTACTCTTTAGGCCAATGCAAATATACCACGCGGGTTCCTTGTGCAGGCACGGTGACCTGTTTCGTCGCCCGAACCTGATCGCGTCTCGTGGCCGTCACCGTATAGGTCCCTGGGTCAAGATCAATGAAAACCCATGGCCCTGTCACCTGCTCACTGGGAATCTCCAGGATCAACTGACCTTGTGCATCCCTGATACTCACCGAGACACCCGTAAGAAACGCTCGCACTCCCTCAACGAACACAAGTTTCAATGAGTACGGAGGATAAGTCGCCTGCCGTTCCTCCACTCCTACACCGGCACTGAGAAAGCGAATATGGCCTACTTGATAAATGGGGATCGTATATGAAAACGTCCCCTCTCCCGGGTGATGAATCTCGACGTGATCGACCACTTGGGCCACTGATTTCGCTTCTAAGGATCCTACAAGCCCTAGAAGAAAAAGCAGAAGGATACTTTTCACGAGAAGCCTGACACGCCAGAGCTGGAGTGCATTCGCCTCTGCTGGAGCCATTGGTCCACGTAAGCCCATTATCGCATGTGGCATAGCCATACTCCTTTCCCTTCTTCTCTAAGATGACCTAGACCAACCTGTCTGGATAACCCTTATGATCGAATTCCCGCACAACCGATTCAGCAGTATGCCATGATATCGTTCATCTCCACGTTCTGCAAACGGCTTCTGTGGTTCATTTCCAGAGCCCTCGGCTTGCACGAGGAATATTTTCCACACCAGAAACTTTTCTCTCTCAATCCTCAACGCCAACTTTGCGATCAGTCGTGGGGGCCTGTTTGTCAAATGTAGAAAAATTCAGTGAGCTTTTACGGGGCTGGTGGATCGAGAAAAGCTCTTCGGACACGCACCAAGAATGCATCAACGGCGTCTCGGTCTGGAGAATGGGTACAGTGTGGCAACAGTGCCGTGGCTTTTAGGGTCAGGTCTTCTCCAAGGTCGATCACCTCGCCCGGTCGATACGCCCCAGCTTGGATGCGGGCTAGGGTATCCCCAAGCGAAGTCTCTCGAATTCGAATGGTAAACGTCCGGCGTTCCAAAAGCTCACAAAGATTCGCCAGGACACGGAGGTAGGCGATGGCATACTTGGCCGGTCTACCGTCTTTCTTCTCTAAAAACTTCGTCCGCTGATTAACAGCATATCCTAGAAAACTCGTATACGCTTTCTCTGGACTCCAGACTGCCGGAAACAGACGGCGGAGCTCCATTCCCCATTGCGTAGCAACGATGACGGGGGCAAGAAATGTTTCTAAAATCAGGGGATGGCATTGGAGAGCAAGTGACAAAAACTGAGCAATTTCCCAAGCAGTTTCGTCGCCTGTGTTGTGGCGCCAACTCATCGTAGGGTACTTGAAATCCAAGTGAAAGAAGGCCTCTGTAGGGAGAATGAACACGCTTCGAAAATCTTGATCACTCTCAGGTCTGGCCAACCCATGAGCATGGGAGCCGACGAGTACCTTCAGAATCCTTATGCGCTGCTGCGAAGCGAATATACTCATGTTTGCAAACTCATCGAGCTCTGCAGCCCATGCTGGCAGTTGTTCTCATGCCTTTTTGTTGAAGAACCTCTTGCAACAGGAGGCTTTTCTTCCCCAGCCCTTTATTTCTCATACATCGACCAACATCTGTGTGAAACAGGCTTGGCCACCGCGACAATCAAAAGGTAAGAACTCTAACACGGAAGAAAAGTCATTGAAATCAAAACCCTGATCAGGGTAAAAAAACAGTTGAAGAAGGTCGAGTGTGAATGAAGTCGTCTCCTCCAAGTCCCATTCCCTTTTCTGCGCAAGCAGTAGCATTCTGGGAACTGTTGGAAACAGGGGCTATTCCTCAAGAATACCTTTCGAGCGAATATGTGGCTCAACAGTTCGTAGAACGCTTAGTCCACTACATTTTGAGTGTGCCCGTGAAATCTTACAGTATGTCACAATTGGCGAAGCTTATTGAACAATTGGACCCTCGCCTTCAAGTATTGTTTTTTAGACGTCTCAAGGAAACCAGCCCTCACAGTCTCAAAGACTTTGCCCCCTTGTATTATGGATTTATGGCGGAATTTCACCCTCTTCTGTTTACCTGAGATCTTGAGATCTTTGTTCCATCCAGCACAGGGATCATCTAGGACATCGCCTGTATCTGAAATACAGGTCGCGGACAATAGGACCACAGTGATCCATACCGGGAAACGGCATGGGCCTCTCGCACCCTTTAAAGTTATGTGCAGGAATGAGTGGCGGATTTCGCTAAGTCGTTGTATAATGAGCCTTTAAGATTTTTCCAGATGGAGGAGGATTGAATGAATTCAACATTGCATAGAGCCGTGGCTAGTTTTTACAACTTGATCTATGAGGCTCAGGCCTTTGCCAGCACGATGGCTCGGATCGATTCTGCCGATCAAGATCGGTATTTAGGACGAGTGGAGGGGCTCAACTGGGTGTTAGACCGATGCCAAGAATTCGAAGACGTTGATATGAACTTGACGACAGCTTCACTGCAAAAATTGTTGGCCGATGTTAAATCGGATCTGGACCATGAATTGTCCGTCCAACGGAGAGAGAAAGGGCGACGCGCCGATGGTCGAGAAGAAGCCCTGCTCTTCGTCACGGATTACCTGACGAGCCTTATTACCGCAACAGAGATTGAATTGGCGAAAAGCCCGGTGTAAGGGGCTCTTACAGAAGGTCGGGGAGCCTCATACTGAGCCCGTACCAGACAAGATTGAAGAAGCTTAGGAGTAGAACCGGGATGACGGCCTTCTCATCGAGAAGGGCATGGATGGTGAAAGAGTGGATTATCTTTGCCCTCTGTGTCGGTGTAGGAGGCCATTTAGCCTTCGCCGTGATACTCCATGCCCCGGACATGTGGCCCCTGAGCACCCTGTGGAAAGCGGGACTCTTATCGGCGGCTTCTCTATACGTAGCAGTTCAACTGATTCGCTCGCTTTGGTGGGTGGTGAGAGCCTGCCCGCCATATCCTTCTCAAGACGAGACCCGTTAATATCCATCATGCCCAGCCGAGCGCCTCTATCTCGGCATGTTACCGTGACGCGACGAGCTCATTCACCGCTTGTGCCAGAAGCGATGAGATGCTGAACAGGGATACTTTCATCGATCAGCATAACGGGAATCCGATCTCGAATGGGATAGACCACGCGTTGATCGGCACGAATCAGCCCTCCATCGAGTTTTTCTTTCACAAGGGCCCCTGCATGATTTCGAAGTTCCCCCCGTTCGATAGCGTAATTAATCTTTGCAAGTAATGCCTCATCAACAAGAGAAACGGGTTGTTTGGTTTCCGGGCAACAGAGAATGGCCAATAGGGTTTGGTCCAAAATAGGCTCTGGAGCAGAGTCAGCGGTAGTCATGGGTTGTTCCCCTATTTGGTTGGTTCTTATTAATTAAGTCGTGTCGATCGAGCATTCATTTACAGTAGACGGAATTTGCTTGCCTCTGCAAGTAGGGAAAAAAGAGAAAAGTGTCAACCAAAAGGATGGCGTCATCGCACAGTTTTTGGTAAAACTTGGGAGGGAGTACCCCTATGGAGCTTTCTCCTGAAAGAAGAATGTCTTCCACATGGCGACGCTATTTCTTCACAGGCGTGTTCATTCTGGTACCCGCCTGGGGAACCTTTTTAATTCTGTCTACGTTGTTCACCACCCTCGACGGGTTGTGGGTTGAGCTCCTCAGCCCTTTTGTGAAGTGGGAAATGCCCGGGGTTGGTGTCGTATCACTCCTACTTCTCATTCTTGTGAGCGGCATTTTGACCACTCATTTTGTCGGACAATGGATCTTCTTACAGGTGGAAGAATCATTAGACCGCATCCCCATGGTACGCAGCATCTATAATACCTTGAAAGGTATGGCTGATGTCTTCCAATTTCGCGAGCGTTTTGGGCGAAGTGCGGTGGTCATTTTCCCTTTCCCGCGCGATGGATTGTGGGCTTTGGGATTTCTCATGGGTCCTGCCCCTCCGCCGTTACAGGTAGTTCCCCAAACCTCGCTGGTCATGGTCTTTGTCCCTACGGCTATTCATCCATTCACTGGATATCTGGCATTTGTCCCTGACGCGCAGGCTCGCCGGTTAACCCTTGAACCCCAAGAAGCGATGAAATTAGAGTTTTCTGCTGGCCTATATCGCCCCCCACGAGGATGGTTGACCAACAGGGCGTGACGCAGGACGCATATAGAGTTTAGCCATTCCCGTGATACAGGAAAAGCTATGGCTTACCTCTCGAAGCGAGACCTCATTATTCGCCGAGCTTTCTCGAGCGATCTCGATGTCCTAACTACGTTCAATACAGCTCTCGCATGGGAAACCGAGACCCGTTCTTTGGACCCCACCCGTGTCCGATATGGCGTCCAAGCTGTGCTCGACCACCCGGAGCGGGGATGGTATGTGGTTGCTGAATATGCCTCCACTCATGAGGTTGTCGGCCAGACCTTAGTGACATTTGAGTGGAGCGATTGGCGGAATGCCACATTTTGGTGGCTGCAAAGCGTATATGTACGACCCCAGTGGAGGCGGCGTGGTGTGTTCAGGCACTTGTACCAGTTTGTGGAGTGCCTGGCACGGAAACACTCCGATCAGGTTGCCGGGATCCGATTATACGTGGATTATGCCAATCTGACTGCACAAACGGTGTATCAGGCGCTTGGATTTCGCCCGACGTCTTACCAGGTCTATGAAATCGATTTTATTTTGTCGCACCCATCTCTCTAACCTCCTATCCGGTGGCATCGCCAAGACTCTTCCTCACGTGATCCCACTGTCCTACAAATGGGTTGGACTCGTGTCAGTGATCTGGACTCTCGGGATGGGGGGCATGGAGGGGACCACTGCCAGTGAGGTTTCATCGGGCAATTGGGACACTGGCAGGGTTCGAGCACGAGACTTGGGAATTGTGATTGGGCAGTATCCGCCTGGCCGCTGGAATGCCATAACAGACGTTGCAGGGGTCAAGGTCGGCCATGTCACTCTCATCAAAGGAGATGGACCGCTACGGCCTGGGTATGGGCCAGTCCGCACAGGCGTGACGGTGATTATCCCCAGAGACGACGTTTGGCGGCGCAAAGTTCCAGCTGGAGCATTTGTGTTGAATGGCACCGGGGAAATGACAGGGTTGGCCTGGGTGAAGGAATCGGGTTTTCTCGAATACCCCATTGCGCTAACCAATACGCTGAACGTCCCACGAGTGGCTAACGGTGTGATCAGTTGGATGATCCAGCGCTATCCAGAAATCGGGATCACGGATGATACCCTCACCCCCGTCGTCGCGGAATGTGACGACAGCCGGCTTAACGATAGTCAAGGACGGCATGTGTCTGAAGCCCATGTCATCCAAGCCCTCAATCAGGCCCGCAGTGGGCCCGTGGCGGAAGGAGCCGTGGGAGCGGGAACAGGCATGATCGCCTACCAATTCAAGGGAGGCATTGGCACAGCCTCGCGCCGCCTGCCTCCCCATCTCGGCGGGTACACCCTTGGTGTCCTGGTCAATGCAAATCATGGACGCCGACATGAATTGGTCGTTGCCGGTGTTCCCGTTGGGAAGCTGTGGGAGCAAGATGGGCAGCGGGAAAAGAGACACCCGGCTTTGTCCGGGGGTGCGCAGCACTCTTCTCATCCTGGGAGAATCATCAGGGAAAACCAAGAGGCCGGTTCGATTATCATCATCCTCGCCACAGATGCGCCCCTGGATAGCCGTCAACTAACCCGCTTAGCCAAACGAGCCGCCTTGGGACTGGCGCGAACTGGTGCCACGTCTCACCATGGAAGTGGGGATTTTATCCTGGCTTTTTCCACAGGCAATACCATCCCCCACTACCCGAAAGCCACGACCTACACTATGACACTCTTGGCCGATACCCATTTCACTCCCTTGCTGAGCGCAGCCGTTGAGGCCACGGAGGAAGCTATTCTTAACGCCTTGCTGGCAGCACGTTCCATGGTGGGACGAGATGGCCGCCGGGTCGAGGCTCTGTCCATTCCTAAGTTGCGCCGAATTCTCGACACCTATCGTGGCCCCTTGTTCCTCCCCGGCTTCAATAGCTCGCCTCGTGAGTAGAAGAATCCTCTTCATGCCCGCGGGCCATAGACAATCATACCCTATGGTTGTTAGACTTCTCTCCGATGCCGAGTCACCACGACACAGTGCAATTCCACGTGGCCATCACGCATGAGTCCCACCCGGAAAAAGCAGGGACGGCCCTCGCACAAACGGTGGATCATGCGCAAGGCCCTTCTGTCGACCTTGCCTGTTTGTTTTGTTCCGGTCATTATGGCGATCGGCTGCAGGACTTGCTCGATACGCTCCATCGCCATCTGACTATCCAGGTACTAATCGGATGTATGGGTGAAGGAGTGATCGGAGGCACTGAAGAATTTGAAGGGCCAGCTACGGTCATCTTGTGGACTGCCCGATTGCCTCAGGTCAAACTCTCTCCTTTCCATGTGACCTTTCACGAGCGCGAGCAGGGGTATTCCTTGCATGGGTGGCCTGGTCCAGGGGAATGGAGCCAGCATCAGCCAACGTTCGTGCTGCTGGCAGATCCCTTTTCAACTCCCATCGAGACACTCTTGGCGACTATCGAGCGAGATAGCCCCGGCTCTCTCGTTATCGGGGGTGTGGCCAGTGGAGGGAGCGATCTAGGGGAAAATCGGCTGCTGTATAATCGCGAGGTCTTTCACAGTGGAGCTGTGGGTGTAGCCTTCATTGGTCCCATCTCCATTCGAACATTAGTCTCACAAGGGTGTCAGCCAATTGGAGAACGGTTTGTGGTTACCAAGGCGCAGCGCAACGTTATCTATGAGCTCGGTGGCGTGCCAGCGTTAGAGCGCTTGCAGGCCACCTTGAATGGGCTCGGAGCCGAGGGCGCCAGGCGTGCGGTTTTGGCCCTGCAAGTCGGTATTGCCTTCGACGAGCATCGAGAGCGGTTCACCCGCGGAGATTTTCTGATCCGCGGGGTATTAGGCGCCGACCAGAGGTCAGGGAGCATCGCGGTTTCGGATGTCGTGACAGAGGGGCAGACTGTCCAGTTTCATTTGCGGGATGCCCAAGCCGCGAGAGAGGAATTGCATTTGTTGTTAGCCCATGATCGGCTCAAGTTCTCTCATCAACCCCCACGAGCAGCCCTAGTATTCAGTTGCAACGGACGAGGCCGGCGGTTTTTTGGAGAGCCCCACCACGACATACGCGCCATTCTTCAACACATGGGGACGATCCCCGTGGCCGGGTTTTTTGCCGCCGGAGAGATCGGACCCGTGGGAAACAAAAATTTTGTTCACGGCTATACGGCAAGTGTTGCTCTGTTCTCTGAAGCTTGTTCTGACCCCCTTGGTGGTGTCCCAGAGCAGTAGAGTCTGTATATCTCGTGTTTGAGCGAGTTTTCGACGGTGCTGTGACTCACGATCTCCGGGATGCCTTCCATCGCGGCCGGCGAGTGAGCCGTGATATCCTCTGGGCTCAAGCATCGTTGAGCTGGCAAAGGGAACAGCACAAGAAGCCCATGTTGGGGAAACTGCCATTGTGCACTACACTGGCTGGCTTGAAGGCGGGATGAAATTTGATGGCTCCCAGGACTGTAATGAACCCATCTCGTTTGGCTTAGGCGCCAACCGCATCATTCCACCACTTTGATTTTGAAGTGGAGTTTTCTCAAGTTACGTTGAGTTAGAGCGCGAGGGACCCTTTATCCTTAAAAAAATTTCCCCTGATGAAGACCACACCTCTCCATGAGATCCATGTCGCGTTTCGCGCGAAATTGACCGAATTCGCCGGGTGGCACATGCCCGTCCAGTACGTTGGCGTCCTCGCTGAATATGAGGCCGTCCGAACACGAGCCGGGCTGTTCGATGTGAGCCATATGGGCCGCATCGAGGTTGTAGGAGAAGAGGCTGTCCCCTTTCTCCAATGGATCACCACCAACGATGTCAACACGGTAGACATCTTGCACTCGCAATATTCCCTGATCTGCAATCCACAGGGAGGCATTAAAGACGACATCTTTCTCTACCGGCTTGGCCAATCTTCATTTCTGCTGTGCGTGAATGCCTCTAATCGGGAGAAGATCGTCAACTGGTTACACACGCAACAACGCCAGCGTTCCTATGCCGTCCACATCCATGATCGCTCAGAGGAATTGGCCCAATTAGCGGTACAAGGTCCTCAGTCACTCGCGGTGCTCCAGCACCTTGTTGGTCAGGAGCTCTCTTCTCTCAAACCTCGGCGTTGCATCGAAACGACATGCGATCATATCCCCCTCCTGATCAGTCGGACAGGGTATACAGGCGAGCGAGGCTATGAGCTCTATATGCCGGCTCAGCATGCACAAGCGGTGTGGGACTTGCTAATTCGAAAGGGATCCGCTCAGGGATTACAGCCCGCGGGACTGGGCGCCCGCGATCTTCTGAGACTGGAGATGGGGTATTTTCTTTACGGCAACGAACTCACGGAAGAGACGACTCCCATTGAGGCAGGTGCCAGATCACTCGTCTGTTTCGACAAAGGTCCGTTCGTCGGCCGAGAGGCGCTCTGCCTTCAGGTGCAACACGGACCTTCTCGGCAACTCGTGCCGTTCATCCTTTTAGAAAAAGGTGTGCCTCGCCACGGCATGGTCCTGTATCGGAATAATCAGATCATCGGCCAGGTCACAAGCGGAAATTTCTCTCCTGCCCTCCACCAAGGTATTGGGTTGGGATATGTCACCCCGGACGTCGCCCAGGTTGGGGCTCTCTTTGAAGTGGATGTGCGAAGCCGGCGCATTCCCGCACGCGTAGTGACGGCGCCGTTTTATACCAGAAAGGCACCGCCATCACCAACTTCGGCGCGAACTTCTGATGGAGGTTCTCCCTCATCATGAAACAATCGATTTATAAGGGCCGTGTTCTCGAACTGTCTCTCGAGACCGTTACCTTGCCCAACGGCGCTCAGACACAACTTGAGCTGATTACCCATCCAGGCGCAGCGGCGGTGGTCCCCCTCCAGGAGGATGGCACGGTGATCATGATTCAACAGTACCGTCACGCAGTGGGTGGATTTATCTATGAAATCCCAGCAGGTAAGCTTCATCCCGGTGAAGACCCGCAGGTCTGCGCAGCACGAGAATTGGAAGAAGAAATCGGGTATCAAGCAGCGGAACTCCGGCACCTGCTCAGTTTTTTCACCACCCCTGGATTTACCAACGAGATCATCCATATTTACCTGGGGACTACTCTCAAACCAGGGCGGCAACATCTAGGAAGTGATGAAGTCTTGCAGGTTGTGCGTTTTCCTCTGGAACAAACCATCGCTTTGATTAACAATGGAACGATTCGCGACGGCAAGACCATTATCGGCCTTCAAGCCACCTACCTCCGTCTCCCCAAGCTGTAGCCCCTGGAGCAGTCTGTTCCGTTCTCATCTCAACAAGAATCCCTCCTTGAGAGGGTCGTCAGGATCCAGGAGAAACTCATGACGGCCTGTGATATAGGCTCGTCCTTCCACCTCCGGAATAATCATAGACTGTTCTCCTTCACGGCACTGCTCCACAATCCTCCCGGTGAAACATGTCCCGAGAATGCTTTCAAACGTCACATCCTGATAAGGGAGAATCTGCTGGCGGGCATGGAGCAAGGCAAGATGGGCACTGACCGCTGTGCCCGTGGGAGAACGATCCAGCGCCCCATCGGCAAAGACGCACACATGGCGTCGATACACTCCTGCCTGCTGGGGAGGCCCTATCCATACAATCCCGTACAAGAATCCCAGGTCAGGCTCATGGGGATGCGTAATGGCGTGGCGCGCTGCGATAGCCTGTTTCAAGGACATGGCCGTATCTACAAGCTGCCGGGACTGCTCAGGCCGTAACTCTAACCCGCAGTCAGCAGCACGGCAAAATCCATAAAAGGCTCCACCAAATGCCAAATCATAGTGTAGGCACCCCACGCTGGGCAGATCGATCACACAATCAAGGGCCGAGGCAAAGGAGGGCACGTTGCGAAAGGATACCTTCTGAATGTGATGCTGTTGAATCGTCGCGGTGGCCACAACCTGGCCACTTGGTGTGTCCAGCTTAACGGTAGTGGTAGGTTCCGTCCATTGGACAAGCCTCGCTTCAAGAAGTGCAGTCACCACTCCAATGATGCCATGCCCGCACATCGTGCTGTACCCTTCATTGTGAAAGAAGAGCACGCCAAAATCTGAGGATGGCGTCGTTGGGGTGACAAGTAAGCACCCGTACATGTGTGGGTGCCCACGCGGTTCCCACATTAAAGCCCGACGCAAATGGTCATACTGCTGCTGGCAGGATCGGCGTTTTTCCAGAATGGTGTGCCCCATGGGCTCGGGAAACCCCGAAAGGACGACCCGGAGCGGCTCACCCGCTACATGCAGGTCGAGTGTGGTGAGACGGTGCATGGCTTAGGCTCCACTTCACCCAGGATACTAGGCATGTTCCGTCATAAACCACCCCGCGATGGAAAGCCGTCTATGCGATCCCGCGAGTGCGTCAACTCGGCACACTCGATGGAAGCGGGGTACAGTGAAGATGGCCACGGACCCGGGTTGAGGGGCAATACAATGCGTAATCTCCAGGGTTACCGTCCCAGTAGCATCTTTTTTGGTTTCATAAATAATCAGCTCACCACCCCAGTCAGGTTCCCATCGTGAGTGCAGATAGGTCACGAGAGCTAATCGGCGACGGGGAGGCCGCTTGCCTTGCTCACGGGCATAAGCTTCATCCGTATCGTCATGGGTGGAGAGACAATCGCCCGCGCCGTAGGAGTAATAATTAAAATTGAGATGACGGCTAATAATGCCGGGAAACGATTCGATGTACTCTGCGATACAAGGAAGCGCGATCTTTTTCAACAACAAATCAGCTTCTTGTTGGGCAATGTCGGCCTTCAGCCAATTCCCACACTGAGGGAAGGCTTTCGCGACAGCAGGCATCTCGGCTAAAGCTTTCCAAGTCGCCTGCTGCATCGCCTGCTGGAATTGGGCTAACTCTTGATCCGTCCATACTTCTTCCAGCACAAGAACCGGATCCTTATGAAATGAAAAAACTGCAGGATTGAAGTCGCGATATACCACTCTCATAATACGGCTACATTCCTCCACATTTTAAGAAACCTTTAAGAAACCTGGGAGCAACATCTCGTTCGCATGTGCTGTCCGTAACCCGTACAGCATGTTTAAGCCATAAGGGTTCGGCATCTGTCAAGAAGAATAACGAGCCAGCCCATGCACCGTGGAGCGTTGTGTCTCCAGGAGGACAGGAACAGGGTCAATTACCTGAACGCGGAACAGTCAGGCAAAATAGGTGCCGAATCGGTTCGCAAGAATGGTGGACAGAGGAAACGTCTCCTGCGTGATAAATCCTTGATAGGCTGCAGGATTAGTCAAAACCACATCTAGCACGCTGCACAGACCCGCCGCCGTGGTAACTTGGATGGCCGACCATGTCTTGCCAGCAATTCGCTGTGGATAAATCTTTTTGACATAATTCTCTTCCATGAGCTCTCCGTCTATACGACCGATCACCGCGACATAAATGAGCACCACATCTTGGAGAGTTTTAGGAATAGCATTTTCCAGAATCCGCTTGAGAACATCGCGCTGCTGGTTCAACTTCAGCTCATTCATGAGGAAGTGGATCTTTTCGCAATGCCCCGGGTATCGAAGCGTCTTGTAATTCATGGTTTGGACCTTACCCGCGTAAGTATCGGCCAGCGTACCTAATCCGCCCGACGTGTTAAAGGCTTCGTAGAGTAGTCCATCCACTTCGATGGTTTCATACCCTTCTAACGGCAGCAACGGCGTTTTCACTCCTTGCTCGATGCCATAACAGATGTTGCCATATTCATTGATTAAGCCATCAGTTGACCAAGTCAGAGAGTATTTCAGCACATTACTTGGATTAACGGGGAGCGCGCCAACTCGCATCTTCACCGTCTCGACTGATTCAAAATGGCTCATCAGTGCGTTGGCAACAATGCTGATAAATCCCGGAGCCAATCCACATTGGGGAACGAACGCTTGAGCACTGCCCGCACTGATGGTCTTGACCTGCTCTGTGACCTGCACATCCTCGGTCAAGTCGAAATAATGAAGCCCCATGTCGCGAGCGACACGGGCAACAGCAGGGTTACAGTAGTAGGGAAGACTGGAGACGATTGCCTCCACCTTATGTTCTGACACATAGCAGGAGAGGGCTTGAGAGTCCGAAGCATCCAATATCACAGGATGGATAACAGGGAAGCGGTCGTGCCTTATCCGTTTGATCGCTTCTGGGTCAACATCCGCCAAATGGATGTCATACTCCTTCGTCTCCGCCAAGAGCGTAGCAATCAACGCTCCAATTTTTCCTGCACCAAGCAAAAGAAGGGTCGTCATGTCATGAGCTCTGTCCATGGGGACTGGCGTCGTAAAGAACAATGTGTCGTTACATGACATCTCCCTTGACGGTTGATTGCATCAAGGCATGAGCTTGGGGTGGGGAAAATCCCTGATATCCCGCATGTCGTTCAGTCAATTCAAGCACAGAAAAGGGGGTCTCTTCGACGAGCTCGGGAGCGGTAAAAATTTGGCGTAATACCGCACCTTTCTCTCCCACAATCGATCCTGCAAAGCGTACCCCCTCCTGTTCAAGCCGTCTGACGGCCCGCTCGATGTCTTCGACTAAAACAGCCACATGATGAAGCGTGCGGTCACCGAATTTATCCACCCATCGAGGGATCACGTTCTTTTCTCCTCGTCTATCCGCATAGGCTTGATCAATAAACAGGGTAGGGAACCCTGGTGCCCGATAGACCTTGGCATACCAGTCGGTATATTCCAGTATCTCTGTATAGCAATAGCCCAACGCCTCGAATTCCTTCGCTCGCTCATCGATCTGGTACGTACGAATGGTGATATGGTCGAGAACAGGCTTCAGGCCAATTCCCGCATGATCCAACATGGTTTTAATGACGCGGGCGGCATGGTTTCGTGCCAAATAGTCTTGCAACAAGCGATCTACCAGAGCTTCGAGAGCTCTTCCTTGACTCATAACTCGCTCCTTTCTTCCTCCGCTCTACCCTGCTGCATATGTTGTGAGATTGTGCTGCCCTACGTGTTATTCCAACTTCGGCCGGTTTTGGATTGCTTTTTCGCTCACAATGGCTGAGCTTCAACTCTTAGAACGATTACGTTTTCGTGTATCAACTACCAAAATAAAAATGTCTTCTGTGGCCGAATACGGACGGAATTAGTAAGGCGATCGTCCCCACCCCTCTATGCCGTGATGCTTCCCGCGTGTTAACCGTACACTCGAGAGTCTGTAATAGCAAGAGGCTTGTAATCCAAAGCTGAAGGATTCCGCAGGCGAGGAGTTAGATTATCAATGCAGGAGGAATCGTATGCAAGTATTTCACAAGTGAGTCGTGTGCTATTCTGAAAGGGCTTGCTGTACGGCATGGATGATTTCCCCGAAATTCGGGGGCTTCCGCAGAATGGCTTTCGCACCAGCTTTCAACGCTCGTTCCGTTTCTTCCTGATCAATGTCTCCTGTAAAAAAGATCACAGGTGGTTTGGGATCAATTGTAGCACGTTCTGCTAATGTTTCCAGAAATTCAACGCCATTGAGCACAGGCATACGGTTATCGGTGATGACAAGATCAAAGCGCTCTCTTTCCAACGCACTTAGCGCAAGCGCGCCATTTTCAGCCTCTTCACATATATACCCTTGGGTTTCTAGCACAGCTCGAAGGGTACTTCGGACTGAAGCTTCATCGTCAACGATCAGAACGCGCCGCATCACCCCGCTTTCTGAAGGAGGAACAGGTTTGTCAAACTGAGTCGATCGCATGAGAACCACAAGAAGATGCCTATTTTTCTCTAGAACCCCCTGCATGCGTCAATCACTCAAAAGAGGGGACTTCAAGCACCTAGAGCCTTTTTCTCATTATACCCATTTCGCGCGGAGAAGCCTCAAGCCATCGTACAGATAGAACCCGTATCGCGGTTCTTTTTGATCCGGGCTGCATACATATCTCACTGACTGCGCATAGGGAACGAGGGGAGCGGCTTTGGAGAAACTGGTTGCTCTATTGAGTTGATGGCGCTCTTGTATCAGATGAGTGCAGCACGACCAGCATTCGCACGTCTCAGGGAGTGCGAAACGCCTGCATTACCATGTATTCATCGCAGGTAATAGGCGAGAGAGAATGCCCCTTTTCAGAACGGAGTCGGAGCGGTCAGTTATGAAGCACGACGCAATTCACTCGCCAGACCGATCAAGGAGAGGCTATAGATAAGCCACTTGGACGGATCGAAATTGTACCACTTAGGACCATTTCGATAATCACTCTGATACATGTGATGATAGTTATGATACCCCTCACCAAAGGTGATGAGCGAGATCCACCAGCTATCTCGACTAGAATCCAAGGTTCCATGGGGCTGTTTTCCCCATAAATGACAAATGGAGTTGATGCAAAATGTGGAATTGAGGACAAAAAAGACTCGCCCGATTCCAGCAAGGAGAAAACAGCCCAATCCCCCAATCCATCCATCATGAAGAAACCCTACGACAAACGGCAAGGCTAAACCTGACAAGACAATTGGGATGTAATAGCGGTCTTGCCACATCACGACAGGATCGCGTTTCAAACGAGACGCAAATTTTTCATTACGATATGGATCCTTCCAGAACAACCACCCGCAATGGCTATACCAAAATCCTCGTTGCGCATTGTACGGATCTTCCTCTTGGTCACAACGTGCATGATGGCGAATATGATCGGCTACCCATTTGAGAGCAGAATTTTCCAACGCCCATCCACCAGCAATCAACAATGCCCCCTTGACCCAATCCGGACAGGTGAAACTGCGATGAGCCAAAAGCCGGTGATACCCCACCGTGATTCCCAGGCCTGTAACAATGTACAGAATACCGAACATGGTCCAATCGACCCACGAGTAATCATAAAAATACGCAAAGGTTGGAAGACCAATGACTGCCCCAGTCGTAACAAGACCAAATAGAATGACTGTAGGGTAGTCAAATTCATACTGCTTGAACCCGTGATAAGAGACAGATGGTGTCGCGCTCATGGTCTGAAAATTCTCCTTCGTGGACATAACATAATGCGGGCTTAACAAGAAGCCGCGTTCTTCTTAGATTTCTTTAGGATAACGAGCTTGGATTCTCTTCTTCCTTTGGTTACCTTCCCAGCTTTGTCTTCGCTTTGTCTTCCTGACACACAACACGTCTGCCGGTGTCCGGACTCTCTCTGCCTGCAACATGTCACGTGTTGAATATGGGCACTGAAGTTGTGCTGCTCAGCAGTTGTTCTACCCTCGTGAGAGCACGCTGAGATATACGATTCTCTGGCTCACAGGGGCTAGATCCGGGATTAGGGCTGTTCCCCAATCCCAGAGGCAGGCTATACAAACAGAATACTCGCTTGTTCCCCTATTTGTAAAGTCAAAAATTCTTGTCGAATTCCTCTAAAAAAAATTACTCTAATTTTTAAGCTTATCGGTCGTTTCCCTGGAAAAGACAAGCTATTACAGAAGGAACCCGCCGCCCGGGGAAGAGGTGTTTAAGGGAAAGGCCGGCTTCCTGTTGAATTGGCGATGCGCTTTTCTTACTACAAGGATGAGAGAGTCCCAGTGTCCGGAAGGAACCAGCTTGTTCCTATCTGGAAAATCGGCCTTTTTCTTTAGGCCGAGCTTCATTCACGACAAGATTTCTTCCTTGAAAATCCGAACCATTAAGCGCGGCAATGGCCTTTTGCGCCTCCTCAGGGGTGGCCATCTCAACAAAGCCAAATCCCCGCGAGCGACCGGTATAGCGATCCGTGACTACATTGGCAGATTGAACCGTCCCATGAGGAGCAAACAATTCACGCAAGTCTTGGTCTGTCGACGCATAGGGCAGGTTTCCGACATAGAGCTTTTGAGTCACCGCATCCTCCAGTATAAGCAGCACGATATTGTCCAGTAGGGAAGGAGGAACATGCATGTTACGGAAGGCAGGCAAGAAGGCAAGTCAGCTTACTGTCTTCTCTGAACTGACACGTTCCGAAAACAACCCCTTTTCTCACCAGGCAACACCGGTTTCGGGCCATTCTTAACTCGGTACCGTCATCACAGGCCCTTTCGCAATGAACGGTGCTTCAGCCTAACATCGGTTCAGGAAAAAGATCAACCATCTTGCCATGTGCCAAAAGCCGTTTTCACTGGTTCCCCTGCAAATGCGTGACTTCATTCTGACCGCCTGGTCCACCGTGATCTGCTGACGTATGGGCTAGTTCCGCTGACCGTTCAACTGGCCATAGAGACCCGGAAGAGAACGCAGGGAACCGAACAACCACTGTCGTACCCTTTCCCACCTCGCTTGAGATATCAATAGCCCCTCTATGGGCTTCAACGATTTGATGAGCGATGGTTAAGCCGAGGCCTGTCCCTTCGCGTTCTCGACTTTGATGTTTGGTGGTAAAAAACGGATCAAACACGTGATCGAGCACCTGCGGTGGAATCCCTTCTCCCGTATCCGTGATCTCTGCGACAACCCATACTCTTTCTTGGGTGGTCACCTGCTGGAAGGTCCGAATCCTCACCACCCCTTTCTTCTTTTCATCAATCGCTTCAAGGGCATTGAGTAGCAAATTGCTAAAAACTTGTTGCAATTGTTGCCGGTCTGCCTGAATCGGGGGGAGATTGCACGCGAATTCCTGCTTGAGATGAATGGCGCTTCCCGCTAATTTGACTTGGAGGCTATAGAGACAGGACTCAACAATGGCATTCAGATCTTCCACCTTCAACTGTGGAGCGGGGGATCGGGAGAATTCCAGAATTTCCTGGGTCAGGCGTTCAATGCGCGCCACATCCTCTCCCACGACACGCCCAAATTCTCGGAGAAACCTATAATCTCCAACCCGATGGGGCGCGAGCTGGATAAACGTTTTGATCGACGTAAGCGGATTGCGAACCTCATGCGCAAACCCTCCGGCCATGATCTCCAATGAGCGCAATTGGTGGCTGCGTTGCATAAGAATATGCGCTTGTTTTAATTCCTCGTATAACAGCGCATTGTCGAGCGCAATGGCAGCGTTATTCCCTAATGAACGGAGCAACTGTAAATCCTCTTCCGCATAGCCAGCTTGGGTCAGATGCGGACCCAATAGACAAAACCCAATAAGCTCGCCTTTGGTGTTACAAAAGGGCAAACAGAGCTCAGCTTGGAGATGACGAAGTATGTCGAGGAGGACGATGGACTCAGGGTCCCGAAAGGAGTGGTACTCCAGCTCCTCACGCACTAGAAGATCACGGTGAGTTTGCAAGTACAGCGGCAAGGGATCTCCGGCAGAAAACCGGGGGAACACATGGAGCGAGATTTCAGCGGTCGAAGCAATGGGAGCAAACACGCCTTTCCCCTTGTCCCAAACAAACAAGGTGGCATGTTGGATCGTCAAAACGCGTACAAGTGTGCGAACGATTTCACGTGTCAATGTGGAAAAATCCAAAATCGTGACCAATGCCTGAGAAAACCGAGAGAGCGCGTCGGCGACTTCATAGCGTCGTTTAAACAAGGTGCGGCCGATGGCCGCTTCAGCTCGGATTTTCAAAGAATATGCCCCCAGTACAAACAAGTGAAAGAACGCTAACATCGTCGCCGAAAAGGTATAGCTAATCCGTCCAAAGAAAACTTTTTGTCCCCAGAGCAACCCCCCAAACGCCGGAATCACCGCCATGGAAAACAGCAGAAGATACGACAAGCTTTTTTCGAGCACGATCGAGATATCCATTAGCCGATATTTGATGATGGCATAGGACATAATGACGGGATAGAGAGGAATAGCAAAATGTCCCCAGGGATAGAGATCAAGGCCAAACATGGGCAGGAATTCCAGCGAGCCCCCGGTATACCCCAACGCGGTTGCGATAAAAAAATAGATGATTTGCATGCGACGCAGGCCGGCACTGCGACGGAACTCTCTCAGAAGCAAGATATGACTGTAAACCGTTAACCCCAGCCACATCATGGTAAAACAGGCAAACAGAAGGGGCCCTGGTTGGGGATAGAAAAACTCGGCGAACACAGGCCGGACTCCGGCAAAGAAAGAATCGGATCCGACAATCCAGGGAACAAACAATACACCGACAGCATAGGTGCCGAGCAGCAGGTGGGGTTGATGGACATGGCAGAAAATACAGACAAAATGGTAAAACAAGATCGGGATCCAGACTACACTCAGGGCAAACGACACCCGCCATGCCCACAAGGCACGTTCAGCATCCGTTTCCAGGCCGATCCAGACCGACCCTCCGCCCCACAAGGCCACGGCAAGGGTAAATGCCAACCAGAGTTGATTCAAACGGCGAGTCGGATTGTGGAAAAACACAAAAAATCCGAACACCAGCGAGCTGATCGCCGTAAAACAACCGGCCCACGCAAAAGCCGTCATAAAATCCCCGACTTCATTCCCCCAGACAAGGAAACCGGCAGTTGGTCTCCTTCGACACTACCATGGGGATTATGCGACAAACGACAAGCTAAGCCAAGGGAAAGTTATGAGTGGGCAACCAGGTCTCGCGCTGTGCGGGGAAGAGAAATCTACGAGAGAACCAGGGCTGTCGATGGTCTCTCTCCGAGACCATCGACAGCGCACCGTGTCACGCGGCTGCAGATGCAGGCAGCGAATGGAAGGAGCAGTCTTCCGGGGCAAAGTGCCGGTAGCACGCATCGAGCGCCATAAAAAAGTATTCCATGCTGCGCTGTGCCGCATATTTCACCCGGCTTTGGATTTCCTCTGGGGGAGACTCGCGTTTGATGATCTCCAACGCTTCAAGAGGATGCGTTTCATCATAACGGGCATGATTCTGCATCCAGGCATAGGCACGCTTTGTCAATCGGATGCCATAGCGCCCATCGTACTTGGGAAACCCTTGGAGCACGGCCTGGGCAATCCCGTGAGTCGTCCCTTCGATCGCGTAGGTCATGGCGCTTAAGCTTTCTGCTAACGTCCCTCGAAGGTTGATCGACCACATGTAATGGGTCAAGGCTTCCACTTCAGGAAGAATAGAGGCATGGTGGAGTTCATCCAAGCTGACACCAAAGGCTTCCGTCATATCCACCCATTGTTTGGCATGCCATTTTTCCACTCGAATATTGTCGATCAAGATCTCCCGGGCGTAGGGGTCAGATGCTTTCGTAATGTTCATGGCAATCCATTGGGGAAAGGTTTCAATAAACGGGTACAACTGAATCAGCCATCCCTGCATCTGACGCAGTGACAAACTCCCGGTGGATGCCTCTTGGACGAGCGGACAATTCCACACTCGCTCTTGATAGGGTTTAAGCGTGTCAATCAGGTCAACAATCCATGAAGGATGGGGGCTGAATTGGTGTCGCTGTGTAGGCGCTGTTGTTGGGAACCCGTGTGTGCGATGGTGTGGAAACGTCAAAACTTGTGCCATCTTCTCCTCCCTGACTCTGTAAAAGGTGAACTTTCAACTGGCAACTACCTGTCCTGCCATGCTCTTCAGCAATTGCATTGCCAAAATCCCCAACAGGTCGCCCTCATACTTCCTCCCTCTAGATCCCTATGAAAAATGCACAACTTCAATCAGTTCCATGAATAACCTTTGAAAAGGACTAGGCAACATGTACCTCTCGCGTCAGAAGAATCCCGTCGGATTTTTGACAGATGTTGCCCGTTCTGACATGACACAATCTTTTACATCTTCTTTATACCTTAGCGATTTCAATAAGCCCTGTGTTCACCCTGCTCTGCTTGCTGCCTCAATTAGTTCTCCGGTATGATCCTCCACACACTTGCGAACCTTACGGCCACAAGAAGGAGGAGCCAAACCCATGAGCCTCAATCCCCGTGCTGACAAACTCGCAACGCTCGACGAGGATATTCAGCAACTACGAGCACACCTTCTGGAACTGAAAACCTTGCTGCTAGGCGAAGCCACTCCTACCGCGGTAGAAGATTTCGATCTGCGGACTGAGGAGCTTCTCGCTCGTATATTTGGACGGAGTTCTCCTCTCCTCGATGCCTATGAATATGCACAATTAGGAGAAGCCGGGGGGCTTGTGAATCTTCCTGAAGAAGCTCCTGAGGGAGCGGCACTGGATCCCATTCGCGAACGTCTGCGGCAGCGACAGCGCGTCCTCGAAAGCTGTGTGGCAGAGTTGGAAGCCCGCCGGGCGGAAGCCCATGCTACCCCCCGGGCCTCGTGGTTAGCTGGTCCTCGGATCTCCGAGTACATGACCAAATCCATTCGCAGCATTTCTCCCGATGCCACACTCCAAGAGGCGGGAAAGTCTATGCAGGCAGAAAAGGTAGGCGCCTTGCTCGTACAAAGTGGGGATGAGTTCCTAGGCATGATTACAGAAACCGAGCTGAGCCGTGAGGTGATCGCCCAGGGACTCGATCCCGCAACGACCACGGTGAAAACATGTATGCGCGAGCCGCTTCTCACGATTGAGGAGAGTGCCCCTATTGCGGAAGCCGTGCGCCTGATGAAAGAAAAAGGTACACGGCACCTCGCCGTAACAGAAAATGGCATGGTAGTAGGTGTGATTTCCGTTTCCGACGTGCTTCGATATTATTCCGGCGTGAAGTGAATGCCGCGACAGGAAGGCCGGGGCTTTCCTTGCTTTTGTGTCAATAGGTTCCCGTCGGGCCTAAACGCACAAAGAGGATTTCCTCATCGAGCGTCGCGTAATTGGCTCCCCACATATATCGCAACTGATGCCAGCCTTCGTGTGAAGGAAGGGGAATTTCTACCCGTCGATAGCCCTTTTCCAAAATCAACGAGTGATGATCGAGGTAAGCCACCAATGGACAGGCCGCCGGCTCGATGTGGAGTGGTTCATAGGCATGTTTGGTGGGATCGGGGCCTCCATGAAGCGAAGCGATCAAAAAACATTTTACCACGACAGGCCAAATGAGATTGGGTAATCCCGCCATATGAGAAATCCTCATGGTCGTGTAAAGTGTTACTCGGCAAAACACACTAGAGACTGGAGGCACCTTCACCCGGGAATACCTCTGAGTTTTGGGTAGAGGCATTTTGCAAATTTAAGACAACTGATTTTAAGTTTCAGGCTTCTCTTAGCCGATTATGTAAGGAGAATACCAAGAAGAAACGAGACACACGCTGCTGCCCTTTCTATTGGGTCACCATGCAGGTTACTTCAGCAGTACATCCCGCCAAGTTGGAGCGCATTCGAGCAATGGTGGCCGACCGTATCGCAACCCGCGAGCTGACTTTACCACTCTTACCGCAAGTAGCCTCACAGGTGATGGCCTTGGCCAATGATCACCAGGCTGATGCCAGCCGGCTTTCATCTTTAATCCATCAGGATCAAGCCCTGGCCAGTCAAATCCTGAGGATTGCCAATTCCCCGGCCTACTTACCCCGATCCCCCATCGTCACACTGCAACAAGCCGTGGCGTGGTTGGGAATGAACATGTTGGCAAATCTTGCACTCACAGTTTCCCTCCAAAACGGCATCTTTCGCATCCATGCCCACCAGAAAGAGGTGAAAACTTTATGGCGTCAAGCACTAGCTACAGGATTGTTTGCCAAGGAGGTGGCACGCCACTGCCGGCAAAACGTGGAAAGCGCCTACTTGTGCGGATTGCTCCATACAATCGGAAAACCCGTGTTGCTCCACACGATTCTTGACATTCAAACGAGCCTAGACATCGAGCTCACATGGGAGGATATTTCAACACTCTTGGAGTGGTATCATGTGAGTGTTGGTTCTCAGGTCGCGGAAGCTTGGCATCTCCCCGACTATGTGAGAGAGGCCATTCTCTACTACCAGGACTATACCCAGGCTCCTCGTGCCAGCAAGATAGTCTTGATCACCCATTTCGCCGATTGTTTGGCCACTCACCTGCTCTCACCAGAGCACTTCACGGAAGACCACCTCTTTTCGCTTCCCGTGCTCGAAGAGCTCAATTTCTACGCCGAAGATGTCTCCCGAGTGTTGGCACAACGGGAATCCCTGGAGAAGTTGATCGAGACAATGGCGATATGAGCCAACGGCTTCATTACGACATCGTGGTGATCGGAAGTGGACCGGCCGGCCACAAGGCCGCCATCCAAGGAGCCAAAGCCGGCAAACGGGTTGCCATCATCGAGCGGAACAAAGAAGTGGGCGGGGCTTGCGTCCATCAGGGCACGATTCCCAGCAAAACCCTGCGGGAATGTGCCATGAACATCGTGCGGTTCAATCGTATTCCGGAAATCTTTGATTATCGTCTGCGGGATGACCTCAAAGTCCCGCACCTCATCCACCGACTCGAAGGCGTTATCCAGGCTCACACGCAATTCATGTCTGACCAGCTTCGGCGCAACTCCATCACGTGTTATCATGGCCGCGCTCGATTCTTGTCAGCACATGAACTTCATATTTCTACTCCCGGCCGGGGATCGCTTCAATGCTCGGCGGACTACATCGTGATTGCCACGGGATCTCGGCCGCGAACGCTTTCCCATATTCCTGTGGACCATGAACACATTCTCGACAGCGATTCCATCCTATCCTTGATCTATTTGCCCAAGACCCTGACCGTCCTAGGAGGAGGGATCATCGCCAGTGAATATGCCTCGTTCTTTTCCCAATTGGGTGTGCAGGTCACCATGATTGATCAGGCTGAACGTCCATTGCGCTTCATGGACCCTGAAATCGTCGAGGGATTTCTCCGCGAATTCCGGCAAGATGGTGGAACCTACTTGGGGCGGCAAACCATTCGCGAGGTGTTCTGGGATGGCCTGTCTCAAGTGGTCACGGTATTGGACAATGGTACAGCCGTCAAAAGCGAAAAACTGCTCATGGCTCTCGGTCGAGTAGCGAATATCGAAGATCTTGGTCTGGAAGCCGCGGGGATTAAACCAACTCCACGAGGGCTTATCCCGGTCAATCAATATTGCCAAACGGCCATACCTCATATCTATGCTGTGGGTGACGTCATTGGTCCTCCCTCCCTCGCTTCCTGCTCCATGGAACAGGGGCGCCGAGCCGTCCGTCATGCCTTGGGTCTCGACTTGGGAAGCCCTCCGGAAATGGTGCCCATAGGAATTTACACGATCCCGGAGATGGCCTGTGTAGGCTTGGGCGAGGACGAAGCCAGAGCACGCTTCGGCGGAGTCCAAGTGGGTCGAGCCCACTTCCGCGAGATTGCCAGAGGACAAATTTCGGGGATGACCGATGGCCTACTCAAAATGATTGCCGATCTCCAGGGCAAAAAACTCCTGGGGGTTCACATTGTGGGCGACGGCGCAACAGAGTTGATTCACATTGCCCAAATGGGACTCATCGCCCATGTGGACGTTGAAAGTTTCGTGGAAAACATCTTCAACTTCCCGACACTCGCCGAAGCCTATCGCGTCGCAGCCCTAGACATCGCCAAACGCGTTCCTCGTTGACTCCCGCATTCACACTAAACGCTCGGGGTTAGGTTCTACTACTCCGTCGCGCTTGGAGAAAGCCTTCAATGGCATGCGCCACATCTTCGTGGGTGGGAATGGTGGTGACGAATGGCCATTCATCCTGACTAAACGGTTCCCGAACCTGATGCTGCTGTTCCACTACGGCGATCGTGGCATCAGAGGCATCGGCCCCACGAGTGGCAACCCGCTCGCGAAGGATCGTGTCTGGAGCGGTACAGGCAAGAATGGAAAAGGGAATCGCCAAGCGCTGGGCCAACTGTCGAAATCGGTGGCGATGTCTGCGTTGGAGAAAGGTGGCGTCCACGATTACAGGATATCCCGCCTGAAGCAATGTGTTGGCCACGGTTTCAAGCCGTTCATATACGGCATCGGTCATCGCCGGGGTATACAGGCGCTCTTGCAGGGACGCCGGCGGCCGGACACCAGGCGGAAGGCCAAACAGGCGCTTGCGCTCCACATCGGAGCGCACGCGAATAGCCCCAATGGCTTCAAGGAGAAGCTGGGAGACGGTTGTCTTACCTGATCCTGAAATCCCCTGCATGATAAAGAGGGTAGGGACCTGGCGACGGATGAGATGAGCGGCAAGCGCCACATAATGGAGACAGTCCTCCCTGGCCTTGTCCTGCGTCCCACCCTGTGTCTTCCCCCGAAGAGCGGCGACCTTTGCCCGGACCAGTGCCCGATACGGTTCATACACCTGCAAGCATGGCACACCTTCGTAATCGCCCGTGCATTCCAAGTAGCCATTGAGAAATCGGCTTGCCAAATCTTGCCGATTTCTGGCTTTGAGGTCCATCACCAAAAACGCCACTTCGCTGATCACGTCAATCCAACGCAGTAGGGGATTGAATTCTAGACAGTCGAACACGAGCACACGGTTCTCGACCAGTGCCATATTGCCGAGATGAAGATCGCCATGACATTCCCGCACAAACCCCTGGGCTTTTCGACGCTCCAGCATAGTGCTGAAGGAAGAGGCCATGCAGGATGCCCATTGGGTGAGGTCTTGGAGCTCATCCTGGATATGCGGCGTGAGCCATGCCTGGGGTACATCAGGTATGGCCTCGGTAATAGCCCGAAAAACGACGTCCGGCTCACCATATGCTGTTTCCGGGCCAGCCACATCGATGTGCTCGTGAAAGTGAGCCACCTTGCGGGCAAGGCTATCGATCTGGGCAGACGTCAAGCGCCCTTGGGCCAAGACTCGATCAAGTTGAGCATCCGGCGAAAACTGTCGCATCTTGACAGCATATTCCAGGGGAGGCCCGGTCCCTTCTACCACGGGTCGTGTCATCGTACCGCAAATCGGCACGACAGCCTGGTACAACTCCGGGGCCAGACGGCGATTGAGCCGGAGCTCTTCCTCGCAGAAATGATGGCGTTTCTCGAGAGTGGAAAAATCCACAAAGCCAAAGTCTACGGGCTTCTTGATCTTATAAGCAAAGGGCCCCGTCAGCAAAACCCAGGAAATATGGGTTTCATGTAGCTCGATATGGGTGACATCATGGGGATAACAAGAGGGATGGAGCAAGGCGTCAATGAGTGTCACTGGATGCGGAGCCACAAGCTTGACCAGGTGTTACGGAGACACCATGGGCTCAACTATAGGGCCATGTCCAGTTTCGGATTTCCGGCATGTCTTCGCCATATTGCACAATGTATTCCCTGTGCTGGATGCGCTTATCGCGCATCGCCTGCTTTGCATATGCCGCCATTGCCCCTAGCGTCGGCACTCGATCGATAACATCCATGACCAAATGAAATCGATCCAAATCATTGCGGACCACCATATCGAATGGCGTGGTGGTGGTTCCCTCTTCCTTGTAGCCCCGGACATGCAGGTTGCGATGATTGGTCCGGCGATAGGTCAACCGGTGAATCAACCAGGGATACCCGTGAAACGCAAAAATAATGGGTTTATCCGTGGTAAACAGCGTGTCGAATTCTTTGTCGGATAATCCATGGGGATGCTCGCTCTGGGGCTGGAGCTTCATGAGGTTCACCACGTTGATCACCCGAATCTTCAACTGCGGCACATGCTGCCGGAGCAAATCCACCGCAGCCAGCGTCTCCAACGTCGGAACATCCCCGCAACAGGCCATGACGACATCAGGCTCTGTCCCTTTGTCGTTACTCGCCCATTCCCAAATCCCAATACCCGCGGTACAGTGGGTGATGGCTTGCTCGATGGTCAAATACTGCAGCTCTGGTTGTTTGCCAGCCACGATCACGTTGACATGGTTGCGGCTGCGCAGACACTGATCGGTCACGACCAGGAGGGTATTCGCATCAGGTGGCAAATACACACGGATCACCGTCGCTTTTTTGTTGACCACGTGGTCTAGGAATCCAGGATCCTGATGGGAAAACCCATTGTGGTCTTGCCGCCAGACATGGGATGACAACAGATAGTTCAGCGAGGCAATAGGAGCGCGCCAGGGGATTTCCTGCGAGGAGACTTTCAACCACTTGGCATGCTGGTTGAACATGGAATCGACAATATGCACGAATGCTTCATAGGTGTTGAACAAGCCATGTCGGCCTGTTAACAAATAGCCTTCCAACCATCCTTGGCAGGTATGTTCACTCAGGATTTCCATAACTCGCCCATCAGGGGAGAGATGTTCATCTTCTGGAAGGATCTCGCCGAGCCAGGTTCGTTCCGTGGCCTCGAAGACGGCATTCAGTCGGTTGGATGCCGTTTCATCAGGACCAAAGATTCGAAAGTTGCGGTGATCTTGGTTCAACTGCATGATATCTCGAAGAAAGCGCCCCATTACTCTGGTGGCCTCGGCCAACACGACGCCGGGTTTGGGCACCTCTACGGCATAGTCTCGAAAATCGGGCATGCGGAGTTCCTTGAGCAGGACCCCGCCATTGGCATGAGGGTTGGCGCTCATCCGGCGGGTTCCTGTCGGCGCAAGGTCCCGGAGGACGGAAATGAACCGGCCGGTCTCATCGAACAACTCTTCTGGTTTGTAACTTTTCATCCAGCCTTCCAGCAGGCGGATATGTTCCGGGTTATTCGCCATCTCGGACAGCGGGACTTGATGCGACCGCCAGAAGTCTTCAATCTTTTTGCCTTCTACTTCCTTGGGGCCAGTCCATCCCTTGGGGGTTCGCAACACGATCATGGGCCATCGCGGCCGCGTGACTGTGCGGTTAGCTCGGGCCTCGCGCTGGATCTCATGAATGTGAGCTATCACTGTTTCCAGCGTGCTGGCCATCGCTTGATGCATCGGAGGAGGATCGCTCCCTTCAACAAAGTAAGGATGATACCCGTAGCCCCTCAGCAAGCTCTCGAGCTCTTCACGGCTAATGCGGGCCAACACCGTGGGGTTGGCAATCTTGTAACCATTGAGATGGAGGATCGGCAGGACCGCTCCATCCGTCATGGGATTCAAGAATTTGTTGGAATGCCAAGCCGTGGCTAACGGCCCAGTCTCGGCCTCGCCGTCCCCCACCACACAGGCCACAATGAGATCTGGATTGTCGAATGCCGCACCAAAGGCATGGGACAGGGCATAGCCTAACTCCCCGCCCTCATGAATGGAGCCTGGTGTTTCGGGAGCCGCGTGACTGGGAATGCCTCCAGGGAATGAGAATTGTTTAAACAGTCTTCGCAGGCCTTCCATATCTTGGGAGACGTGCGGGTAGATTTCGCTGTATGTGCCTTCCAGATAGGCATTGGCCACCAAGCCAGGTCCGCCATGGCCCGGTCCGGCGATATAGATCATATTGAGGTCGAACCGCTTAATAACTCGATTGAGATGGACGTAGATAAAGTTGAGCCCTGGTGTAGTTCCCCAATGACCGAGCAGTCGGGGCTTAATGTGTTCCCTGGTCAGCGGTTCCCTCAGCAGGGGATTGTCCAGAAGATAGATTTGTCCCACAGAAAGGTAATTGGCAGCTCGCCAATAGGCATCGATCAGACGTAATTCGTGGTCGCTTAGCGGTCCAGCCATTGCCTTCCTCCTTACGCAGGATTTTTTCCAACCTCATGATCAGCATCGCGATCAGCCACCTTCGTCAGTGACCGAGGGCTCATGAGTCTGGAATTCCCCCCAGTCTCGTGATATATGCTGATCCAACACCTCGTCACATAATCGATCCAGAAAGAGCTTGACCTCATCCGGTGAGGCAAGACGGTATTGGGCATATGTGGGGCGGTCCCCTTCGTTTACGACAATTCCCAGCCCTCTTTCTTGGACGACCCGCAAGGCGGCTTCATCCGTCAGATCATCGCCAAGATAAAGGGGCAGCACTTCCTCTCGTTGCCGTTGACCTGATAGAGCTTGGAGAATCCACCACAATGCTGCTCCCTTATCCCATGCAACTCGGGGTCGTAGTTCATAGACGCATAGCCCCTCGATCTTCTGTAAATGGGGCTGATGGGCCAGTATGCTTTCGATCACCTCCTGAACCATAGGCAGATTCTGAGAGTGAGTCAATCGATAATGGACAGCCACAGAAAATTTCTTCTGTTCGAGAAAAACCCCTTCCACCCCCTGAAGATGTCGGCGAAGCTGAACTTCAGCCTGGCGCAGGGCCGGGAGGGCATGGACACCTTCCTCATGGCGGAATCTGTAACGCTTGGAGCCCATGATATCGAACCCATGGCACCCTGCATAGATCACTGAATCCAGTTGGACTAGCCGTTCCACATCTTCTCGATCACGCCCGCTGATGATCCCTACTGGACACCGAACCGCTAGTCGCCTGAGGGTCGTTCGCATGGCTGGCGCAAGTTCTGCCTGTTCTGGCTGATCTGCTAGAGGGGAGAGCGTACCATCGTAATCCAAAAAGATGGCCACGGCTTTCCCTGGGACCTCCTGCAGAAGACGCGCAAAGGCTTGACTTGCATGGGGGAGCGCTTGAATCGTTTGGAGAGGCTTCACTTCATTCTGAGCGGGTTGGATAGACCGGGAATCGCCACTCACTTGAACCCTTTCAATCTCGTCTGCACCCACTTCCAACCAAAACCTCTCAAAAGCCAAACCCTATTCTTTTGGACTCCGGTCGGATTGATTTTTCCCCTGAGCTATCAGGGGAGGAGCGAGCTGTCAATATTCGACTTCTTTGGCGCCATGCTGGAGAGGATCGAATCGATCAGGCCAGGTAGTCATGGCATTGAAGGTCGCACCTTCGAGGTGCGCGCCATCTAGATTCGCGCCTTGCAGAAATGTGTCGAAGAAGACGGCCTGACGAAAATTTGTGCCCCGAAGGTCGGTCTTCTCCAAGTTGGTGATTTCGAGAGTCGCTCTTGTTAGATCGCTGTAGGCCAGAATAGCTCCCCTAAAATTGGTGGCCGTCAGATTGGCCCTCGCGAGATTGGCCATGGCGAGATTAGCCCGGAACAATACTGCTTCCGAGAGATCCGCCTCTTGGAGATCAGCCGACCCCAAGAAGGCATCTTCCAGATCTGCGCCTTGGAGATTGGCATGTGCCAGATGGGCGCCTCCCAAAAATGCTCCTTTGAGATTCGCATGCTGGAGATCTGCCCCTGTCAGATCCACATCCATTAAGATGGCTCCCTCCAAATCCGCACCACTCAGGTTGGCAGCGGCCAACGTAGCTGATGTGAGAATGGCTCCCTTGAGAGAGGCACCCTCAAGATTCGCTTCTGACAAATTGGCATTGCTCAAGATTGCCTGATTCAACATGGCCTGCTTTAGTGTACACCCTGCCCACTCAACACGAGGGGTGGGAGGATCGGTACATTTCGCCAAGATCGGATCCGTCCAGGCAAAAGGCCAAATAAGGATAGTCATTACCATGAGCACGTATCGAGCCATCATAAATGATCTCCTTTCGCATTCGTAGTCTCTCTGCCTCCCGCGGGGGTAGGAGGGGAATCTCCTTCATTGTATGGAAAATGCATAAGCCAGGGCTACAGCAAAAATTGAACCAGAAAGCACTATCCCCAATTTCTGTGGATAAACTGGGTACAATCCTGAGAAGACAGATGGTTTTTTCAGGAAAGAGCCCTGAACCAACAGATTGCCTACTTTTTAAGCATAGCAGTCAAGAAAAGTCTTACCACAATATCTTGTTGATTTTTATGGACAAGTTTGAGGCATTAAGATTTTTATCAATCTTAAGCTAGCATTATCTTCAGTCTACTAAGGGACTTCCCCAATAGGTTCGCGAGTTATCCACAAGTTTTCACAACTTCTGTGCATAACACCCCTAATGGTTTTACCCAGAACCCATGAAGCGGTGAGGCAAAGCAACCCTCATACAGCCGAATCAGGAGCAAGAGAAGCCATCGTTTCTCGAGCAATCCATGTTTCTTCATCTGTGGCCCCCACATACACAGTGATAGGGGTATGATCGGGACTAATACGGGCAATTTCTCCGGGAGCGAGGTGGACAATCTGACGATTCCGCTCGGCATCGAGAAGGAGTCCGCACCATTCCATCCCATGACAGATTCGAGCCCGAACCTCCGGGGCATGCTCACCGATTCCCCCCCCGAAGATAATTGCATCCGCACCGCCCAACACCGCTAGATAGGCCCCAAGATATTTACGTGCACGATAACAAAAAAGATCGATCGCAAACTGGGCACGGGGATCGCCCTCCTGAAGGCTAGCCTGGAGGAGGGCACGCATCTCCCCAGATCGGCCAGACACCCCAAGAAGCCCAGAACGTTCGTTCAGCCATCGTTCCACTTCAGCAACATCCACCTGCTCACGCTCGGCGAGATAGCCCACGATGGTGGGATCAAGATCTCCCGATCGAGTGCTCATCATAAGACCCTCAAGAGGGCTGAACCCCATCGATGTATCAATGGCCTGCCCATGCTCAATCGCCGTGATGGAGCATCCACTGCCAAGTTGCAGCGTAATAAGGCGGACGTGCGTTAGCTCACGACCTGTCCCGCGGGCGTAACTGGCCGCAAGTGCCCCATGAGCGATCCCGTGGAACCCATAACGCCGAATGGCATGTCGTTCAGCTATCTCGGTTGGAAGGGCATAGAAACGGGCCACGTGGGGAAGGGTGTAGTAAAAGGCGGTATCAAAGACGACCACCATAGGAATCTGCCCCCCGAGTCGTTCCCGCGCACCATAGATTCCTTCCAGGCACGCCGGGTTGTGCAGTGGAGCCAAGTCCCCAAGTTTTTCCAATTCCAACAGCACGGTCTCATTAACCCGAGTAGGGCCGACATAGCGATCGCCCCCATGCACCATTCGATGGCCAACCGCATCGATCTGATGGAGAGAAAAGGCACAGAAAGGAAACGACTCCGTCATCTTGTCGAAAATCCAATGAACCGCTTCTCGGTGCGTGCGAATCCGCTTGGACTCCATGACGGTGGGTCCTCCCGCAAGGTGGAGTTCCATTGTGGCATGGTCACCAATTTCGCGGACAAGGCCTGCGAGGAGTGGATGATAGGCCCCCATATCAGTAAAAGCCCCCTCACAAACCTCGAAGCCACGGACTTTGAGGGAAGAACTTCCGCTGTTCAAGACAAGCACGCGCATGGGTGGGTGACTCACCAGGCAGAAGTGACACTGTCTCTCGCGAAAGGCAATCGTTCTGTGCCCCTCGGCATAGCCTTTTCCCGCATGGCGATAACATGTCACATCATACACATCCTTCTTAGCCCAACGCACATATTCTGTCAGGAATCTGTGGAAAACATTGGAGAGATACAGTGTCAAGGAGGGAAAACCCGTGATCCTCGATGGCGGTCGGGGACGATCTGGAAACCAAAGAAGACCCCTTGGATTGCCCTGGCTCCGGTGCCAGCAAGAAAAGAAACGAAGATCCTATAAACGCTTGAGCGAGAAGGACCAACTCTGATTCGTCAGGAGGCCCGGCGGCGCACCACGAGAACGGAACAGGGCGCATGACGTGCCACACGACTGGAAACACTACCTAGCAGGATGCGCCGAAGACCCGTCAATCCTTTCGAACCCACGACTACCAGATCCGGCAGAAGGAGTTTGGCTGCTTTCACTATCTCTTCTGCCTCATGCCCCAGAATCAGGGACATTTCGACGGTCTGTTCACCATCACCAAACGCGTGGAGTGTCCTATTCAGCAGTTCATGGGCGTGCTTGCCTCGCAGGCCAAACGCGCGCTCTGCTTGCCGAGAAAACTCTTCTCCCGCCACGTCCCAGGTGGAAAGACCATGTGAAGTCTGATGCAGCCATTTTTTGATGACATGAAGAATGGTAACGCGCGACCGTTGGGGAAACACCAGGCTTTTCGTAAACTCCACCGCGGCCCACGCATCGGGTGATCCATCGACCGCCAAGAGAACGTGGAATGGAGCACCACGACGCCTCCGCCGCTTCGAGCGAACAAGCAACACGGAGCATCCGGCCTCGTTCAAGATCCATTCGCTCACGCTGCCAAGCCAGAATCGCTCAAGTTTCGAGTGCTTTCGCGTCCCAACCATGACCAGATCGATCTGGCATTCATCGATCATTCGTAAGATCTCGGCTCCTGGGATCCCTACACGAAGCACCGGCCGCGTCTCAATGTTGAGACGTTTCAGCTCTCTCATCACATGGGCAAGAAACGCTTTCCCCTGTTGTTGCAGCGCCTGCTGCCACAGAGACTCTTTTTCTGACGGAGACCCTTTTTCTGGTAGATCTGCTGCCGGGTGTGGTGAAGGAGGTTCCGGCTCCTCCATGGCTCGCTCCTCTTCGAGATGGACCACATGCAGAAGGTAAACCACGGAACCACTGGGGAACCTCATCATCCGAAGGAGCGCGATCGTGGCTTGCATGTCGATCGATCCATCTACTGCTAGCAAGATTTTCATTCGCACATCCTTAATCTAAAGCCCTATTAAGATCAAGCGTGCCCCCTTTCAGCGCATACGATCATGCTTTCCCCTCCTCTACCACGCTGGCAAAGCGGGCCACTGGTCTTCACTGGAGCCGCATGAAGGTGTGTGCTGGTCAGCCGCGATCGAACATTCGTATTATGAAGCGTGCATATGCAGAGATCAAACGGAAAACGGTACCAGAGAGTCCTGTTTGGCGCTCTCATGGAGCGTATCATCATTGCAATGGGCTGGACATACGGATAAACTGAAAAACCTTGCATCAAAGCATTTATGCCGAGCAAGAACGCGAACAGCGAGAGGAACCTCCAAGAAGGGTGAGCAAC
>RFGT01000070.1 GCA_003696975.1 Nitrospirota bacterium
CACGCGCGAGCCTCGTGCGGTCGAGCCGGAGCGACTGAGCAGAGCAAGCTGCCCCATGCGCTGCCGCACGGTGGCCAATCGCCTGTGGGTCGTCGTGCCGACTGTTGACCCACACTAAAGTCGGAAAAGCCCGACAATTGAGCAATGCCGTTTGTGGCATGAGGTGTTATCGCCATAGCGAGCTCGACAGCGTTGTAGGATGGCGTGCTTGCAGATCGGTTCACGTGCCATCGCAGCACACATCACCTGTTCCATTACTCCTTTTGTGTGAATGACTGGTGACGGCTGGTTGACTCCCCCAGCGGAGGCATGAAGGCGAGGGTGGGAGATCCATAGTTCGTAATTCGGAGGGATGTGCAAAAGAGGGATTCTGTTCGGCACAGACCGACAGCAGTGAAACTGCTGTTTAAAAAATGTTGGAAAGAATTCTGCAATATGACCAAGGGTGTGGTAGGGTAGAGTGTCTTTTTGAAGGAGCACGGCGCTTTCAGAGAAGCCCAGACTTATGCGTGTCGGACTTGACGCGGGACCAGCGCTCGCCGGTCGAGGTGGCATTGGACAGTATGTTCGGGGTCTCATCCAGGGTTTTGCCGAATTCCATGTTCCCCATGAGTTTCGACTCTACGTGCCTAAGGGAATGGCCAGTGCGCCTGCTCTATCAGAGTTTGCTCATATCAATGGCATGAGCTGGCATCCAGTTCATCGCTGGCGGTGGCGTTGGCAAGGATGGCGGGATCGGCTGGACCTCTACCATGGAACCAATTTCAAACTTCAGACCCGAGGGATTCATGGCACGGTTCTCACCATCCATGATTTGTGGCTGTCACGCTTTCCCGAATACAGTAAGAAACTGTGGGGGGAACGAGGTGCGTTTCGACGAACCCGGCGCCGAGTGTGGAGCGCACAACGGGTTATCGCTGTTTCACAGGCAACTGCTCGCGATCTCCAAGAGTTGATGGGCCTTCCAGCGGAGCGAATCCGCGTGGTGTATCATGGCGTGCCGCCGGGATTTTATCCTGATCACGATCGCGCAACATGGATCCAAGTGAAACAACACCTGGGGCTTCCTGACAATCCATATCTTTTATTCATGGGTGGAGCGGATCCGCGAAAGAATCACCGTCTAGTATACCGTGTGTTGAGTCGGGCCCCATCGACGTTGCGAGATTACGTATTAGTGGCGGTTGGGAGCCATCGCTCTCGAGGCGGGGATCTCGTGGAGACCGCCCGCGAGATGAAGATCGCGGAACGCGTGCATGCGGTAGGATCTGTGACGACTCCGGTGCTCCGTCTGTTATATTCCCACGCAACGGCGCTGGTGTTTCCCTCCTTGTATGAAGGATTTGGGTTTCCCGTGTTAGAGGCTATGGCCTGTGGCACGCCGGTTATTACCTCGCGAACCACGGCGCTACCGGAAGTCGCGGGTGAAGCGGCATTACTGGTTGATCCATCCGATGAAGCCGAGCTCTTGCAGGCGATTGTTGACCTTGTAGCCAACGAGGCTCTCCGCCAACGGCTTGTGACAAAAGGGTTCCAGCAAGTAAGCCGATTCACCTGGACCCAAACGGCAGCGCAGACTCTCGCTGTCTATGAAGAGCTGTGTGGATAGTCCGCTTTCTCGGTCCTGTTCTAATATTCTGGTGATCAAGCTCCGGTATATTGGAGACGTGGTCTTGACGACTCCCCTGCTCCATGACTTGCGCGTGGGACTCCCTCACGCTCGTCTTACCGTACTGGTGAATCCAGGGACCGAGGATGTCCTTCGACACAATCCTGATGTTACGCAGGTCCTTTGCCTTCCTCGCTCCAGCGTGCTCGAGTGTCTTCGATTCTACCACGCCATACGAGTGCAAGGATTCGATTGTGTGATCGACCTGACGGATGGTGATCGATCCGCCTTGCTCACATTTGTCACAGGCGCTCCTCTTCGTATTGGTTTCAATCGGGAGGGCCGGATACGGGGGCGATTCTATTCCCGCTGCATTCGTGCCGCCTATGGGGAGATGCATATGCTGGACTATCATGCTCTGGTCTTGCCGGTGCTTGGCCTCTCGACTCGGAGTGGACCGCCAATTGTACCGCTTTCTCAAGAAGACCATCAGCGTGCTCAGCGACTGCTTGAATCCTGTGGGCTTGCGCATCGCCGGTGGATCATGGTGCATCCTGCTGCCCGGTACCGGTTTAAGGCCTGGGCTCCAGAACGATTCGCACGATTGAGTGATGGCTTGATTACTCTTGGGTATCAGGTGGTCTTGGTTGGCGCGTCTCATGAAAAACCAGTGGCTGAAGAAGTCCAACGGCATGCCACCCATCGACTTGTGTCACTGGTCGGCGCCACCAGGTTGTTGGACTTGGCGGCGCTCATGACCCGATGTGCCGTGTTCGTGGGAAACGACGCTGGACCGTTGCACATAGCTGCGGCCGTGGGGTGCCCTGTGGTGGGATTGTTTGGTCCGTCGAACCCCGCCGTATGGGGACCGCGAGGAGGGAACAGGATCGCCTGTCTGTATAAGGGACTCGACTGTCGTGCCTGTTTTTATCCCGGATGCTTTCGTGGAGAAGCCAGTTGTATGAATTTAATTTCAGTGGATGAAGTCATGAGTGCGGTCATGGATTTTCTCAAAGATGGCTCATAGAGCCTGTTCGTTTGGGGAAAATGGGGAAACGAACTGCACTAACGGAAATCCCCCAATCTGTTCAGGCCATTGTCCCGTTTCTGTGATACGGGTATGAGATTCGATCGATGTTACATAGTTGCGGCAAGCTGTTTGGCCTGTGTGATCGCGTGCTCGAGACTCTTAGCCCTGGCTTCAGGTCCCAATAACGTGCCCTCGACGACAAGGGAATGGATAGTGGTAAACCCAATAAATGTGAGCCATAGCTTCATGTATGGTTTTTGCATGTCAAACGATTCGGTGCCAGATCCCTCGCCATATGTCCCGCCACTGGCATAGATCACAATCGCTGGCTTCCCTGTCACGAGTCCTTGGTAACCTGTATCAGGTGAAAACCGAAAAGCTAAACCCGGTTGGGTGATAATATCGATATAGTGCTTCAGTCGGTAGGGAATGCCAAAATTCCACATGGGGACGCTAAAGACGTAGATATCAGCCGATTGAAATGTACGAAACATCGAGGTCACGCGCTCCCATGCTTGAGCCTCTTCTGGTGTATGAGTCTCACCATGTAATATGCGATATTTTGCCTCAAGCATGGTTCCATCAAATGCCGGAAGATCTGTGGCCCAGAGGTCAAGTGTTTCGACGCGGTCTTCGGCATGTGACAGACGATAGGCCTCCAGGAAAGCACGAGCGACACTGCTCGAATGAGAACGATCTTTTCTCGGCGATGCCTCGATGTACAAGACGGTGCCCATTTTTTCCCTCCCTTCTCTAGTAGGGTATGAACATTAGGGCAATTGTAGCGAAAGTATTCCCCAGCGCAAAATGGCCTGCACTGTTGGCGCGACTCTCGCTCGAAAAAGCTGGTAGGTGGATTGGCTCTTGTGCCCAAAAAGCCAAAGCGTTCTCATCATCACCTGTCTGGACCACCTGAGGCGACTATACGCAGTTATGAGAAGTTGGGGATCTGTCAGAAAAAGGCATAGGACTGGAGACTCTATCATCTGGGGAAACGGTAGGAGAATGGCGGAGAGGGCGGGATTTGAACCCGCGGTAGGGGGTTAGCCTACGGCGGTTTAGCAAACCGCTGCCTTCGACCACTCGGCCACCTCTCCGCTTCATGAAATCAACAAGTTATGAGCTTATCTACTCAGGACCCTTTATGAGGTTGCGAATAGCGTTAGGGAATTTATACAGCTTGAAAGCCGATATTGACATAACTGACCGTGAGACGAAGATGTGCGACCTAGAGCCCAATTTATACCATTTTTCAGATGTATCTGGCGAGAGATATGTCGAAAAAAATGACATCGGATATCTATATGTCTGGTGAGAAGAGGTAAAGACCCACGTGGATGTGGAGGTGTCTTTTATGGAAAAGAGACAGCAAATCTTACTCTCCGGCATCTTTAAGGTGTAGATGCTAGAATTCAGTCAGGTAGAGTCCTCGCCATTACCCCAGAGAGGGAGAAAGGAGTGAGGACGATGACGACGAGGATGAAGCTCATCAAGACAAAAGTCGGGCTCCTGGAGCGAGCCAAGCAACTCGGGAACGTCTCCAAGGCCTGCCGGATCATGGGCTACAGCCGGGATAGCTTCTACCGGTTCAAGGCGCTCTACGAAACCGGGGGCGAGGCTGCCCTGGAGGAGATCTCCCGGCGGAAGCCGATGCTGAAGAACCGCGTGCCGGCGGAGGTGGAAGCCGCGGTGGTGCGACTGGCGATCGAGCAACCGGCCTGGGCCAGGTCCGCGTAGCCAATGAGCTGCGCTGGCA
>RFGT01000071.1 GCA_003696975.1 Nitrospirota bacterium
AGGGAGAGATCATAGCGCTTGGGATTGAGAAATAAATTTTCAAAGAGCAATTTCGCGGTCTCGACTGAGGGCATTTCCCCGGGTCTGAGGCGTTTATAGATTTCCACCCAGGCTTCTTCCTTGGAATTTGTCCGCTCAGCGTCCAGCGTGTCCAAGATCACTGGGGTTGTCATTGAGCCATCAAGGTAGATCACCTTGAAGCACTCCACTTGACTGGACTGCAGTCTCTCAATAATCGGCAAGGTGAGTCGCTGATTTTTTCCTACAATGACTTCCCCCGTCTCAGGGTCAACCAGTTCCATGAGGACCGCACGCCCCTCCAACTCCTCTGGTTTCACAGGAATTTCGTGGATCCCCGCGGCTCGCAAACGGGCCATGAGGGCTTTCGTCAGACGGGTTCCCTCGCGGGCAAGCGGTTCCTTGCCTCCTTTCTCCAAGAGATCAACTGGCACTCGCAGTCCTACATGGAGGTCAGGATCAAGCTTTCGCATCAATTGCCCCTGCGACACGCGGATCTCTTCCACTGGATAATACATTTTCAACAGATCATCCGTGGACAACCCAAAGGCCTTCAGAAGAATGGTCGCCGGCATCTTGCGTCGGCGATCGATTCGGACGTACAGGATATCCCGTGCGTCAAATTCAAAATCTAACCATGAACCACGATAGGGAATGATTCTGGCCGAAAAAAGCACTTTTCCACTGGCATGAGTCCGGCCTTTGTCGTGGCTGAATGAGGGGCCAGGCGAGCGGTGCAGTTGGCTCACTACCACCCGTTCCGTCCCATTAATAATGAAAGTGCCCCGTTCAGTCATTAATGGCAGCTCCCCGACATAGACCTCTTGCTCGCGAACGTCGAGCACCTTGCTTCTGACCCCTTTTTCTTGGGTATCAAACACGACCAACCGGATGCGCAGCTTTAACGGTGCGGCATAGGTCATTCCCTGCTCTAGACATTCTCTCACGTCATATTTGGGCGTCCCAAGCGAATAACTCACAAATTCCAAGATGGCGGAATTGTTGTAGTCAGCAATGGGGAATACGCTCATCAAAGCGGCCTGGAGCCCCTTTTCGGCACGCCGGTCCGGCTCCACATCTTGCTGCAAAAAATCGTCGTACGACCGCCTCTGCACCTCAACCAAATCCGGAATGTCAAGAGAGGATTTAATCTTGGAAAAATCCTTTCGCTGGATACTGCCCGAGACTGTGGATTGCGACATATGCACGTCACCTCCGCTAAGCTGGTTGTCCGTGACTCCGCTTTCTTCGTTCTATAGACGTCGCACTCATTTCACTTCAACAGTCGCCCCAGCATCTTGCAATTTCTTTTTGATCGTTTCTGATTCCTCTTTGGTTGCTCCTTCCTTCACGGGTTTTGGCGCTCCTTCCACCAAGTCCTTGGCTTCTTTCAATCCCAATCCCGTGATTTCACGCACAACCTTAATGACTTGGATTTTCTTATCCGCCGGTGCACTTGCAAGAATGACATCAAACGAATCTTTCTCCTCTTGGGCTGGCGCCGCAGCAGCTCCCACCGGAGCAGCCGCGACAGCAACAGGTGCAGCGGCCGTCACCCCAAATCGTTCTTCGAAGCTTTTCACCAACTCTGACAACTGCAACACCGTCATATTCTCCACAGCATTCAGAATATCCTGGTTGGACAGCTTAGGTGTCTCTGTGGCACTCATGGATCCTTCTCCTTTCTTTTTGTCTTCAATAGCCTTCAGAACAGCTATGAACCCTCGCAACAGCTCCCGCAAGACGCCAACGAAACCGCGCAGCGGGCCTTGCATAGCCGACAACAGCATGGACAGAAGCTGGGGTTTCGAAGGCAGGTCAGCCGCTGCGAGCAGCTCGGCCGGCTCCATCGCCTTGCCCTCCAGCACCCCGCCTCGATAGCGAATCTTCTCTTCACATTTTTCCTGACGGATAAAGTCCCGTACGATCTTCGCCGGCAAAACCGGATCATCATATCCGATCACTACCGCGATCTGTCCTTTAAACAGATCTTTCACCGAAATCAGAGGAGTCTCCTCAGCCGCCCTGATCGCCATAGTGTTTTTTACGACCTTGAGTTCAGCTTGCGCATTACGCAACTGTCGACGCAATTGCGTAACCTGATTGACAGGCATCCCCGCACATTCAGCAAGAATAGCTAACCGTGCCCGAGAAAACCGCTCTCGCAATTGCGCAATTGTTAATGCCTTTTCTTCTTTTTTCATGCTGCGTCCTCTCTCGCACGCTGGAGGGTCCTAGCCGTGTTGCCTCAAAAGCCTGTTCGAATGGAATCCAATATGTCAGATGGCTTTCTAGTTCTGCCTGGGATAAAAAATGAATCTGGCTACAGCCAAAATAACATCCGCGTTTACTCAATCAAACTGACGGGCAAGCGTGGCAGTATCCAGGGGGATCCCTGGGCCCATTGTACTGCACAACGTCGCGCCTTTGAGATATTTCCCTTTACTCGTTGGAGGCTTAGCCTTGAGGACCGAGCTAAACACAGCCTGCGCATTTTCGCAAAGCTGATTGGCAGAAAACGAAACCTTTCCAATCGGCACATGGACAATCCCGGCTTTGTCTACCTTGTATTCAACACGCCCTCTCCGAATCTCCTGAATCGCTTTCGCAACATCAAATGTGACAGTTCCTGTCTTGGGATTGGGCATAAGCCCGCGTGGACCCAAAATTTTGCCCAACTTCCCTACCGACGCCATTAAATCTGGCGTGGCAATCGCCTGATCAAATTCCAACCAGCCTCCCTTGATCCGCTCGACGAGATCTTCTGCTCCTACGTAGTCCGCCCCCGCCTCTCGCGCCTCCTGTTCTTTTTCTCCTTTGGCGAACACCAAAATCCGAACCTTTTTCCCAGTTCCATGAGGAAGGACAGTGGTGCCTCGCACCATCTGATCAGCTCGCTTGGGATCCACGCCTAACCGAATGGCCAACTCGACGGTTTCATCAAACCTTGCAAAGGCTAATTCCTTAACAAGCTCACATGCCTCTTGCAGGGGATATAATCGCGATTCAATCTTGGCCACTGCCGCTTCAAGTTTCTTTCCCAATGAGTCACCCCCTTCTCAACAAAACCCTTTCAGGCTTCTTCTCAGGCTTCTTCTCGTATGGTAATACCCATGCTTCGAGCAGTCCCTTCAATAATTTTCATCGCCCCTTCAACGTCCACCGCATTCAGATCTTCCATTTTCTGCTTGGCAATTTCCCGGAGCTGCGATCGAGAGATGTGCCCAACTTTTTCTTTATGTGGCACACCCGATCCCTTGATAATCCCTGCCGCTTTTTTCAAGAGGTCGGCTGCTGGCGGCGTCTTCGTGATAAACGTGAAGCTGCGATCTTTGTAAACCGAGATGACCACAGGGATAATACTGCCCTCCTGCTTTTGAGTCCTCGCATTGAACTGCTTGCAAAATTCCATAATATTCACCCCATGCTGCCCTAAAGAGGGACCAACAGGTGGGGCGGGATTTGCCTTGCCTGCAGGAATCTGCAGCTTAATCTGCGCGACTATTTCCTTTGCCATACATGCACGCCTTTCCTCCTACACAGCCCATCACATCGTGGTGTATCAGCGCTAAAACCGATACACTCGCTATATCTTTTCGAAGATTTGTAGGTATGGGTCTTCTTGCTGGAATCATAGGAGGTTGCAGAGAAGTTCATACTTTTTCCACCTGCGAAAAAGCAAGTTCAACAGGTGTGGATCTCCCAAAAATACTCACCAGCGCCTTGACCCGACCGTGTTCGACATCCACTTCATCTACAAGCCCGTTAAACCCCATAAACGGCCCATCAATAATCCGCACATTGTCTCCCTTAGAAAACACTACCTGCTCACGCGGGATTGTCATACCAGACTCGAGTTGCTTTAAAAGTCTCTCAGCCTCCTCTTGCGTCAACGGGGTCGGCTTTGAGCTCTGCCCTACAAACCCCGTCACCTTCGGGGTATCTTTTATCATGGCTACTGTTTCGTCCGTGACTGGATCTTCAAGCTCTACCAGAACATACCCTGGAAACACCTTTCGCTTGGAGGCGCGGCGCTTCCCATCTTTAATTTCGATCACCTCTTCTGTGGGAACCAACACTTGCCCAATTTGATCCTGAAGTCCCAGTTGATTGGCCCGTTCTGTCAGCGAAGCCTTCACTCGTCCTTCGTAACCCGCATAGGTATGGATGACATACCAACTCTTGGCCATGCGCCCCCCTAGGTTTCCTCTTAGAGCAGCCGACTAACAATCCAGACGAGAACTGAGTCAACAAGCGATAAATAGAGTGACATAATCAAGCAAAACACTAAAACCACAGATGTCGATCCCAACGTTTCTGCCTTTGTGGGATAAGACACTTTCTTCAATTCTCCCTTGACTTCACTCAAGAATTCGCTACTTTTTGCCCACAGCCGTTTAATCATCGTGGAGCCCCACCTCTCCTCCACAAGCTCTTGTTAATACCCCTTCAGGCAACCGACACCTTACATGGCAGGGGCACCAGGATTCGAACCCGGACCTTCGGTTTTGGAGACCGACATGCTAGCCGTTAACACCATGCCCCTTTTCTCTCCAACCCACTACAATTTCACTTGACTTCCTTATGCAACACGTGCTTGCGGCAAAACTTGCAATATTTTCTTAACTCCAGACGGTCAGGATCGTTTTTCTTATTCTTTACCGTGGAATAATTGCGCCGTTTACATTCACTGCAGGCCAACGAGATGATGATACGCATACCCCTTCCTCTCTCTCCAAAATAGTATCTGAAGGATTCGGATGCGTTGTTCGTCGCGCACCGCCTCCCCTCCCTACGCCACAATCTCCGTCACCACCC
>RFGT01000072.1 GCA_003696975.1 Nitrospirota bacterium
ATAGTTGGCAGCAAAACAAGAAGATGATGTATGATGTGATGATTCCCGGCCAACATGGAATCGCAGGATTTATTCCGAATTCCAACCAGACACCACATAAGTCCAAGGGAACGATGTCTGGCGAATTTGGAACGCTTATTCGCTAACGTTCATTGCACAGGAAAGAAGTGAAGTGCGGGGATTGTTCCAGAAGGAACAATCCCCGTTTTTTTTTAGTCTTCTTCTAGACGGCGCTGTAATTCGGCCAATCGGTTCATTGCTTCGAGGGGTGTCATGGAGAACAGATCCATTTGTTTCACGTCTTGAAGAATCTGGTGGGGGACAGGGTTCAGATGTTCTGGCTTCTGTTGGTGAGAAGAGCCGAAAAGATCTTTGTGGACCGAGTGTCGGTCAGAACTTTCACCTTGTTCTAATTGGTGGAGGACTTCCTGTGCTCGGATGATAACCTCTGAAGGAAGCCCTGCTAAAGTAGCCACGTGGATTCCATAGCTTTTGTTGACTTTCCCCCGGCAAATTTTTCGGAGAAACAGAATCGTCCCTTTGTCTTCCTTGACAAGCACAGTGTAGTTTTTGATCCCCTCTAGGAGTTCTTCTAAGGCGGTCATTTCGTGATAATGCGTCGCGAATAGGGTTCGTGCTCCCAATTTCGTGCGATCGTGAAGAAATTCCGCGACAGACCATGCAATACTGAGCCCGTCATAGGTGCTTGTTCCTCGCCCAATTTCGTCGAGCAGGATCAAACTCCGCGGGGTGGCGGAATGAAGAATTCTGGCCGTTTCGAGCATTTCCACCATAAAGGTGCTTTGCCCGGCGGACAGGTTGTCAGATGCACCAACTCGGGTGAAAATTCGGTCTACGAGACCGATCCTGGCACGGTCGGCAGGGACAAAGCTGCCGATCTGCGCCAATAGAACAATCAGTCCGACTTGACGGAGGTACGTGCTTTTCCCAGCCATATTGGGACCTGTGAGTAAGAGAAGGCGATGGTCGTCAAAGTTGAGGTAGGTATCATTGGGAATAAAGCGTTCGGGAAGCAAGGTTCGTTCGACAACGGGATGTCGACCGGCAACAATTTCGATCGTTCCACCCTCATGAATTTCAGGACACACGTACTGGTAGGAGACAGCCACGTCTGCCAAGCTTGCGAGAACATCGACCACGGCCACGCATTTGGCCATCGCTTGCAGCCGGGGGGTCTGAGGACGGAGGTTGGTGAGTACGTGGGCGAACAAGTCCTGTTCGAGCCAGCGTACTTTGGTGTGTGCTGTGGTAATTCGATCCTCGAGCTGCTTGAGCTCTTCGGTGGTGAACCGCTCGGCGTTGGCGAGTGTTTGCTTTCGAATAAAGTAGGGAGGGACGCGAGACAGATTGGGTTTCGTGACCTCGATGTAATACCCAAACACTTGATTAAACTTGACCTTCAAGGATTCAATCCCTGTCCGAGCGCGTTCACGGGCCTCTAGATCCGTCAGCCATTGCATGCCTTCACGAGCAATGTGCCGAAGGGCATCCAGCTCTGGATGGTAGCCATCCCGAATAATCCCCCCGTCTCGCACTGAAGCAGGGGCATCAGGAGAAATGGCCGTTTCGATAACCGTGCGTACATCAGCGAGGTCATCCCAGCTCGCAAGGAGATGGTCAAACAGAGGAGTGGAAACAGATCGGAGGAGAGTAGCAAGAGATGGCAGCAAAGCGAGAGACTCACGCAGATTAAGAAGATCACGTGGTGTCGCTGATCCTATAGCGATACGGCTGCCTACCCGCTCGATGTCGGATATCCGTTTGCAGATGGCTTGGAGTGATGAGCGAACCTCCAAATTGTTCACTAAGGCAGAAACGGCTTGCAGCCGCAGTTCGATTGGATGTCGATGGATTAGCGGACGAACGATCCATTGGCGCAGCAACCGGCCGCCCATGGCGGTGTGCGTGCGGTCGAGTATCGCGAGTAATGTGGCATCAGGCTTGGGGCCTTCACTAAGTGGTGCGAGGAGTTCCAAATTGCGAATAGTCATTCCATCGAGGTGCATTTCTTGCTCGTGTCGCCGGATCACTGGGGTCTGGATATGCCGATGGTCGAGTGTGGGTTGCGTTTGGCGAATGTAGTGCAAGATCGCTCCGGCTGCTTGCAAACTGACAGGAAGATCGTCAAGTTGTGGGCTTATGAGGGATCGACCCTGAAAGTGCTCGCTGAGCACCTGTTGAGCAGACTCAGTGGAAAACCAGGCAGGCTCCTGCGGGACCACGCGAGCCAGCTTGAGTCCCGCAGGAAGGGAGGACACGGTTTGCGCAACGGAGTCCTGGTCCTTGGGAATCAAGAGCTCTTGTGGAGCGAGTTTGAACAGTTCGTCCATGGCATGTTCCCATGCATGCGGGCCGCGATATTCAGAGACGAAAAATTCCCCAGTGGAGATATCGAGAGCGGCAAGCCCAAGGTGCGAGGTGTCAGCGTGAGAAGGATTGGCTACACACAGGGCTGCAAGAAAATTTGATGCTTTGGCATCGAGCAGTTCCTCGTCGAAGAGCGTTCCCGGTGTATAGACGCGAACCACTTCACGCCGAACGAGTCCTTTGGCCTGCTGGGGATCCTCCATCTGTTCGCAAAGAGCGACTGTGCGGCCGGCTTGCAAGAGCTTGGCGATATACACCTGGGCTGCGTGGTGAGGAACTCCGCATAATGGGATGGGCTGAGGGCTTTGTTTATCTCGTGATGTAAGCGCAATATTCAAAATCGCCGAGGCCTCTTCCGCGTCCTCGAAAAACATTTCGTAGAAATCTCCTACCCGGAAAAAAACAATGGCCTCCTGGTAAGCGTGTTTAATGTCCCGATATTGCCGCATCAACGGTGTGAGCTCGTCGTCACGCATGACTCTACTGGGCTTCGGAAGCGGATTTGCGCTGCTGGTTCAACCAGAACCCTGAATGTCCCGTTCTCATGGCTGCTAGTTGGCGAGGAGCGAGTGTCAGACTGTTCACGCATCATTCAGTCGCGGTCTCTCCCAGGGAGAGCTGCTTTTGAATTCGATATAAGAGCTGCTTGCTGCGCGGGCCATATGCCCGAAGGGTGGCAAGCCGTCGGCATGACCCTTTGGATTCCAGCAGGACATCAAGACGATCAGATGGGAGGAATGGGAGAATCTTCTCCGCCCATTCAATGACCACCACGGTGTGCTGACTCCAATACTCTTCAAGCCCAATGGTTTGTACCTCTGCAGGGGTGTTGAGGCGGTACACATCCACATGGACCATGGGCACGCGGCCACGGTAGACCTGAATGAGCGTAAAAGTGGGACTGCTAACCTGGAGAGGATCGACACCGGCTCCTTCTGCAATTCCCCTGACCAATACCGTTTTCCCCACGCCGACTTCTCCGGTAATGGCGATGACATCTCCACCTTCAACGCAATGTCCAATAATGTGCCCCAAGCGAGTGGTATGCCGTTTTGAAGCCAGTCGTCGCGTCCATATGAGAGCCGGTACTTGCTCCTGATGAACAGGGTCGATCACGGAAGTGACGTTGCCCTCGTGGAAGACATCCGCTGAAGCTGGCATAAGGCATGCGGGAGGGAGTCCAGCAGGTCACCTGCCAGCAAACTTGGGGCTCCATACTTCTGGCAGGCCAAGTCTCCGGCCAAACCATGGAGATAGACTCCGGCTCGAGCCGCATCCCAGGGAGCCAAACCTTGGGCCAAGAGCCCGGCAAGGATACCCGTCAGGACATCTCCCATACCGGCCGTGGCCATGCCTGCATTGCCAGTCGGGCAGATAGCGGTTTGGCCATCCGGATGCGCGATGACCGTACGCGCCCCTTTTAGGACGAGGACGACCCGGTGGGTCTGTGAAAATTGGGCTGCTACGGCCAAGCGATCAGCGTTCACGCGGGGTGCTGTCCAAGGGGATCCCAGGAGTCTGGCCATTTCACCAGGATGGGGGGTGAGAATGGGAGTAGAAGCACAGGCGCCGAACAGGTCTAGGGATCCAGCCAGCGCATTGAGAGCGTCGGCGTCCACCACGCATGGTCGCGTCATGGAGGAGAGCAGGTGCCGGACCACAGTCACGGTTTCAGGGTGAGTGGTCAACCCTGGGCCAATAGCCACTGCACGGCGATCCTTGATAAAAGCCTTGAGCGGTTCAAGCGCGGCTTCGCTGAGGGTATGGTCGGAGGTTTCAGGCAGAGGAAGAGTCATGACTTCGAGGAGTTTGGCTTCCAAAGCAGCATTTGCCCCTCTGGGTGTGGCGACGGTGACTAAACCGGCGCCTATACGCAACGCAGCTCTAGCGGCAAGGGCAGCAGCCCCGGTTTTGCCTGGCGAGCCGGCAATGATTCCGACATGGCCACATGTACCTTTATGAGCAGAAGGCGGGCGAATTGGTAACAGATAGGCAATCAGCTCGGGAGTAAGAAGTTCCGGGACGCCGGAAAGTTCTCCCACAAAGGCAGAGGGGATTCCGATATCAATCACTTCAATCTGTCCAACAAAATCAACGGCTGGGCCTTGATACAGGCCAAGTTTGGGACAACCGAAGGTGACGGTCTGGGTCGCTCGAACGGCTGTCTCCAATGGGGTTCCGGAATCGGCATGGAGACCAGAGGGAATATCAACCGCAATTGTGGGGCGTCCGGCGCTGTTGATGGCCTTGATCACTTCAGCATAACGGCCGCTGACTGGTGAGGAAAGCCCTGTCCCAAGGAGGGCGTCTATCACGAGTGCACTGTCGCCCAAGAGCGCGTGAATGGTTGCATCTTCCGGGAGGATATGCAACCAGGTGGAGGGCAGCACACGGGTCAACTGCTGAAAAGCTGAACGTGCGTCACCTTTCAGATGGTCGGGATGAGCCAACAGGCATACGTGGACGGTGGCTCCTTTTTGGCGCAAGATGCGCGCTACGACGAAGCCATCTCCGCCGTTGTTCCCTTTCCCGCAAAAGACACTGATGACCTTGCCGGCCGGGGCGCCCCAGGTGCGTTCAAGGACCGAGACCACGCCGGTTCCGGCCCGCTCCATTAGGACTGCGCCAGGCACACCCGCTTCTTCGATCGTGCGGCGATCCAGGTCCTGCATCTGTTTTGCGGTAACAAGTTTCATGTCATGACGAGGTGTCGGAGACAGAACATTACACCACGTATGGACCACAAGGCCGGCTTACACGTCTCTGAGTTCAGTGAACCTGGTGCGAACCGCGTGTTTCCAAGTTCATCAGATCTTCATCAGATCAGGGCGTGACACCCGTTTCCCATGGCTCGTGAGGAGCAAGAAACTTCCTGAACGCTGTCTCAGGTTTCATCATGGCGCCTTCCCGAGTCAACTAAGGTCTTCATTTCTCGGACGGCCTGTCCCAGGCCAACGAGAACAGCACGAGCCACAATACTGTGGCCAATGTTGACCTCCACGATTTCCGAAATACCGATGATTCGCTTGATGTTCTGATAGTTCAAGCCATGTCCGGCATTGACTTCAAGTCCCAACTTATGGGCACATTGTGCGCCTTCCACAAGGGCCTGAAAGGCCGACTCGACGGTTTGCGAGTCTGCGGCATTGGCATAATGACCGGTGTGCAGTTCGATCGCCTCGGCCCCAAGAGCATGCGCTGCTTCAATGTGCCGTACGTCCGGGTCGACGAAGAGACTGACGGGAATATGACTGGCATGAAGCGCGTCAATGATGCCTTGCAACCAATCCCGACGCTCAACAACCGCCAACCCGCCCTCGGTGGTCAATTCTTGCCGACGCTCTGGTACTAAGGTTACCTTGTCGGGGCGAATCTGCTGGGCGATGGCCACCATAGTCTCGTCAGCCGCCATTTCGAGGTTTAACGACGTGGACACTATTTCTCGAAGAAGGCGCACATCGCGGTCCTGGATGTGTCGCCGATCTTCGCGCAGATGAACCACGATCCCATCAGCGCCATGGAGTTGTGCCAAGACCGCAGCGGCAATGGGGTCAGGCTCCTGCCCACCGCGAGCTTGACGCAGCGTGGCTACATGGTCAATGTTAACGCCTAAGCGAGGCATGTACTTTCCTCTTGCAGAATGAGATGCACCTTATACGACGGGGATGGCGGGGTTGCAGCGCTAATGTGCACACGATTATGACAAAAACCACGAAGGCTCGCAATGCGGGGCTTCTATCCCAAAGGGCTTACCTCTGTGTCAGGACTATCCGAGAAGATGGATAGAAAATAGGAAGAATTGACTGAGTATACAACCTCAACTACAATGAAAAAATTTCTACATCAGCAGCAATCCTCATCTTATAATAGGGAAAGGTCCCGGAGACCACATGTGCTGGCGTCCAGAGCACCGCGATGAATTGTAAATACCATGGATAGATTTTTCCGAATCGAGCGCCTGCCTCCGTATGTATTTGGTCAGGTTCAAGCCCTCAAGCTTGAAGCGCGGCAACGTGGTGAAGATATCATTGACCTGGGAATGGGAAATCCGGATCAACCCACCCCACCGCATATTGTCGATAAGCTCGTTGAAGCCGCACGGCGGGGGAAAAATCATCGCTACTCCGCGTCTCGAGGCATTACAAAGCTCCGACATGCCATTTGTGCCTGGTATCGCCGGCAATACGATGTGGAACTTGATCCTGAAACCGAGGCGATCGTCACCTTGGGTGTGAAGGAGGGGCTCGCGCATTTGGTGCTGGCTCTGCTGAGTCCCGGAGATCTTGTCCTGACACCGACCCCCACTTATCCGATTCACATGTATAGCGTCATTATTGCAGGCGGTGAGGTGCGGGGAGTGGAATTGCGGCCAACCGAGGATTTTTTCGAGAATCTCGTTCGTGCCTATCGGCAGTGTCAGCCTCGACCCACGGCCTTAATCTTAAGCTTTCCCCACAATCCTACAACGAGTGTCGTTGATATCGAATTTTTCAAGAAGGTGGTTGCCTTTGCCAGGGAACATCAGATCGTGGTGATCCACGATCTGGCCTATGCCGACTTGGTCTTTGACGGCTATCGTGCCCCTAGTTTGTTGCAGGTGCCTGAAGCCAAGGAGATTGGCGTGGAATTCTATTCCTTGTCCAAGAGCTACAACATGCCGGGTTGGCGGGTCGGTTTCTGTGTGGGCAATCGTAAGCTGATTAGTGCCCTGACGAAGATCAAAAGCTATCTGGATTATGGCATGTTTCAACCCATTCAAATTGCCAGCATTATCGCTCTCAACGGCCCCCAAGACTGTGTCAAGACCATCGTGGGGCGATATGAACGGCGCCGCAATGCGTTGGTGTCTGGGCTCAACCGTATTGGGTGGCCTGTTGACTACCCCCGTGCCACCATGTTCGTCTGGGCCAGAATTCCACCAGAGTATGCCGGTATGGGCTCGCTGGAGTTCTCCAAGTTCTTGTTACGCGAGGCCAAGGTGGCGGTCTCGCCGGGAATTGGTTTTGGCGAAGGGGGCGATGAATATGTTCGGTTTGCCCTGGTGGAGAACGAGCATCGGATTCACCAGGCTATCCGAGGAATCAAGCAGGCGCTCAAATTGAAGGGAACCTCATGAAGGCAAAACTTGCCGTGGGATTAGTGGGATTTGGTACGGTGGGAACCGGTGTGGCCAAAGTCCTTTTTCGAAATGCCGACGTGATCGCCAGCCGCGTGGGGGCCCTCATTGAATTAGTTCGGATCGCTGATGTAGATGTGGTCAGGGATCGAGGTCTCCCCTTGCCACCCGGTATATTGACGACTGATGTCCACGCACTCATACGCGATCCCTCCATTCATATTGTGATTGAATTGATCGGTGGCTATGAGGCTGCCAAGCGGGTGATTCACACGGCGATCGAGAACGGGAAGCATGTAGTAACCGCGAATAAGGCTCTTCTGGCTGTCCATGGTGAGGAATTGTTTGAAGCCGCGGCCCGGGCCGGGGTAGAACTAGGGTTTGAGGCCAGCGTGGGAGGCGGAATCCCGATTCTGCGGGCACTCACCGAAGGACTGGCGGCCAACCACGTAGTCTCCATTGTGGGTATTCTGAACGGAACCGCCAATTATATTCTGACCCAGATGACCCAACAACACCAGGATTTTCGCCAGGCCTTGGCTGAGGCGCAGGCAGCGGGGTATGCAGAGGCTGATCCAACTTTTGATGTTGAAGGGATCGATGCGGCGCACAAGTTGGCTATTCTGGTGAGTTTGGCCTATGGCACGCCGGTGGACGTCAAGGAGATTTATACAGAAGGCATCACCCATGTGACGGCTTTGGATATTGAGTTCGCCTCCCAACTAGGGATGACTGTCAAGCTGTTAGGAATCGCCAAGCGAAGCCGGGATGGGATTGAGGCGAGAGTCCATCCGACGATGATTGCAGCATCCTCGTCATTGGCCCAAGTGAATGGTGTATACAACGCTATCCGTCTTGAGGGAGATGCTGTCGGTGATGTGGTGTTGTACGGACAAGGCGCGGGATCGCTTCCCACAGCGAGTGCGGTCGTGAGTGATGTGATTGCTATTGGGAGAAATGTGTTGAAAGGGGCGGTTGGCCGAGTGCCTGTGACCTCGTATCAAGCCTCGGCTCGTCTGCCGATTCGGATTCGCCCCATGGCGGAATTAACGAGTCGATATTATCTTCGGTGTATGGTGCGCGATCAGCCTGGGGTTCTGTCGCAGATCGCCGGCGTACTGGGCGCCCGCGGGATCAGTATTGCCTCTGTACTGCAACAAGGTCGGCAAGAAGGTCAGACGGTGCCGGTTGTGATCATGACCCACCGCGCCTCCGAACATGCCGTGCAGATGGCGCTCGGAGAAATCAATCGCATGACCTCAATTGTGTCCGAACCCACGACGCTGATTCGAGTTGAGGAATAAAGGAATTCTCCTTCTTGACAAGCCTGCCTCAAACGTCATAGGGAGCGGAGACAGTGTCGGTCATACCACAAGGGCCGCGGGAGGTTCTAGCTAGGCGAAAGGAAGGGCAATGGTGCTGTGGCGGGGAGTGATTGAAGAATACCGGAAGTTTCTTCCGGTTAGCGAGCAGACGCCGATCGTCACGCTTTGCGAGGGGAATACCCCGTTGCTTCATGCCACCAGGTTAGCAAGGAAGGTGTGCCCTCAGGTTGAGCTGTTTCTCAAAGTCGAGGGAGCCAATCCCACGGGCTCATTCAAAGATCGAGGCATGACCCTTGCGGTGTCGAAGGCGCTGGAGAAACAGGCACAAGCCGTGATGTGTGCCTCCACGGGAAACACCTCAGCCTCGGCTGCCGCCTATGGGAGCAAAGCAGGGTTGGCGGTCTATGTTTTGGTACCAGCCGGCAAGGTGGCATTGGGTAAATTGGCTCAGGCTATGATGCACGGGGCGACGGTGGTGCAGATCGAGGGGAACTTCGATCAAGCCCTGGCTATCGTCAAGGAGTTATGTCAAGAACATGACTATGAATTGGTCAATTCTTTGAATCCCTATCGGTTGGAAGGGCAAAAGACTGCGGCCATGGAGGTTTGCGACCAGTTAGGGCGAGCGCCAGCCCTTCATGTGCTGCCCGTGGGCAACGCCGGAAATATTTCAGCGTATTGGAAGGGCTATCGGGAATACTGGGCTGCGGGTCAGATCGTCAGCCTTCCGCGGATGATGGGGTTTCAAGCCGAGGGAGCAGCGCCGATCGTCCGAGGATATGTCATAGAAAACCCCCAAACCATTGCCACGGCCATCAGAATTGGGAATCCTGCGAGCTGGAAGTTGGCTGTGCAGGCAGTCGAAGAATCTCATGGGATGATTGGGACGGTAACCGACGAGGAAATCCTCCAGGCTTACCGATACTTAGCCCAGGAAGAAGGAGTCTTTTGTGAGCCGGCTTCAGCGGCATCTGTGGCGGGGGTGATTAAGCTTGGTCGGCAAGGCGCCTTGCCTGAGGGCGCCACGGTGGTCTGCACATTGACAGGGCATGGCCTGAAAGATCCGGATACCGCGGTGCAGACGGCTGCTCCCCCGCGCACTGTTAAAGCCACACGTGAAGATGTGTCTGCATTGTTGACTTCATAAACGTCTCTCTCCTTAAAGAAGAACACGGAAAATATCAACGGGATCCATTATTTGAAGAAGGAGTCTTCATCGCGAACCATTTGATAGGTCTTGGAAGGGAGTACGTGTCATGAAAACATTGGTTCTCCAGGGTGATGGGTTTGCTGGTGCTCCGAGCCCGGAATGCGGTGACAAAACGCCCTTACAGGTCGCAGAAACACCCAATCTCGACTTTCTCGCGCAACATGGTGAATACGGAGTGCTGACATTTCCCAATGAAGGCCCTGCTTTGACAGGAGATACGCTCCATCTGGCGCTGTTAGGCTACGAACCCAAGAAATATTACACGGGTCCTGGCCCATTCGTCGGACTTAGCTTGGAGGTGACGCTAGGACCGCAGGATGTGGCCTTTGTCTGCAGCCTTGTGACGCTTGGTTCATCGAGTGGTCGCGTGGAGACCAAAAAGCTAAGCTCTCAGGTGATCTTGCTCGACGATACAGCAGGAGGAATCGATACAGAGGAAGCGCGTGACCTCATCGATGCCATTAATGAGCAATTGGGGTCGGAATCTATTCAGTTCTATGCAGGTAACGGACACCGGCACTTGATGGTGTGGGTAGGCGGAAAAGGGCGCCTCACGTGTTGCGATCCGCACATCGTGGTGGGGCAAGAGGTAGGTCCCTATCTACCCAAAGGAGATGGGGCGCAGGTCATCACCGAATTGATGGAAGCGGCTCGAGTGGTGTTACGAAGCCATCCCATTAATCTTGAACGAGAAGAAGCCGGTATGAAGCCCGCCAATGGAATTTGGTTGTGGGGTCCCGGAAAAGCCGTGGCCCTACCAAAAGCGATGGAGCGGTACGGTGTGAAAGGCGCCACACTCTCATGGTCTGACCTGCACGCAGGCATCGGCCTGAGTGTCGGATTTGATGCCATTTCCATTCCCCGAGAACAGAAAAGCGAGGAATATCCGTATGCGCAAGTCGCGCAAACGGCCATTGAGCTTCTGGGAAAATACGATATGGTGTATTTGCATCTTCAAGAGCAGCCCGATCCCAGAGAGGGGTATCTAAAAGAAAAAGTGAGACGGCTTGAGTCTTTTGATCGACATCTGGTCGGGCCTCTTCTTACCGGTCTCTCGAAAATGGAAGCGGTCCGATGGCTGGTAGTGTGTAATCCCTGGGGTGAACCCCTGTCACCTTCAGATCACCGCCCGACGCCCTACGTCTTCTACGACCGATCCACTGCACATCCAGCCCAGCCTTCTGCGAGGTACACGGAAGTCGATGCGCTGGCCTCTCCCTATGGAGCCAAAGAGGCATTGCGGCTTGCGGAACGGTTGCGGCCCAATCGCAAGGCCTGATGGCACTGCTCGTCCAGAAATATGGTGGAACCTCGGTCGGCAACCTGGAGCGAATCCAGCGAGTTGCCGATCTCATTGTCGAGACCCGCCGCGCGGGACATCAGGTTGTGGTCGTCCTATCCGCGATGAGTGGAGAGACAGACCGCTTATGGCAGTTGGCGCATGAGATCACACCCTATCCTGATCCCCGCGAGCTCGACGTCTTGCTTTCCTCGGGCGAGCGTGTGACCATTGCATTATTGGCCATGGCATTACGGGGTCGGGGTGTGGCCGCTCGATCATTTACGGGCCGCCAGGTGGGAATTGTCACGGACAGTACCCATACCAAGGCGCGAATTGCCAAGGTCATGACGGGACCGTTACAAGAGGCCCTGCGGAAAGGAGTGATCCCGGTCGTAGCAGGGTTTCAAGGCATCAATGAGCAGGCGGATGTCACGACCTTGGGCCGAGGCGGATCGGATTTGACGGCTGTGGCCTTAGCTGCCGCCCTGAAAGCGGATCGGTGTGTGATTTTTACTGATGTCGATGGGGTTTACACGGCGGATCCCCATATCGTTCCCGCTGCCAGACGAATTGCTAAGCTGTCCTATGAAGAGATGCTGGAATTGGCGAGCCTGGGGGCAAAAGTCCTCCAAGCACGCTCTGTGGAGTTTGCCGCAAAATACGGAGTGCCGGTTCAAGTACGCTCAAGTTTTTGCGAAGGAGAAGGAACGTTGGTGACGCATGAAGATGCCGAGATGGAACGGGCGCTGGTCTCAGGGGTGACAGGAGATCGAAACCAGGCCAAGATTACGGTCGTTGGGGTTCCCGATCGCCCGGGAATCGCCGCCAAACTCTTTGGAGCAGTGGCGGATGCCGCGATTCTCGTGGACATGATCATTCAAAATGTGAGTCAAGAGGCCCTGACGGATATTTCATTCACTGTACCGCGCAATGATCTTCCGAGGGCCATGGAGTTGGTGCAGCAAGTGGCTCGGGAGATTGAGGCACAGGCTGTCGAGGTCAAAGAGGACATCGCCAAAGTTTCGCTGGTAGGGGTGGGAATGCGCTCGCATTCAGGGGTGGCATCCCGCATGTTTCAGACCCTTTACCAGGAATCCATCAATATCATGATGATCAGCACCTCGGAGATCAAAATTTCCTGTGTATTGGAGGAAAAAGACCTTGACCAGGCGATCCGGGCATTGCACAAGGCCTTTCATTTAGAGGAGAATACTTCCTCTTGAGATGAGCGCTGGACAACTGATGTATAAGCTTGGGACGGGGAGCCAGTGGACACAATTGAAAGGATCTTTTGAAAGGATCTGTGGAGATGGATGATCATTCCTTTGAGCTGGAGATCTACGATACCACGCTCCGGGATGGAGCCCAGGCCGAGGATGTCAGTTTCTCTGTGGAAGACAAAATCCGAATCGTGCAAAAGCTCGATGAGTTGGGGATCCATTTTATTGAAGGAGGATGGCCTGGGGCCAACCCTCGCGATATCGAATTCTTTCAGGTCGTCAAGACCATCCCACTCACCCATGCCAAACTGGTGGCATTCGGGTCTACGCGGAAAGCGCACCATCAGGCGGACACTGATCCCAATCTCCAAGCACTGCTTCTGGCTGATACCCATGTCATCACCATCTTTGGAAAAAGCTGGCCTTTACATGTCACCGAAGCATTAGGTACCTCGTTAACCGCCAACTTACAATTGATTTTGGATTCCGTCGCCTATCTCCGCTCCCGGGGAAAACAGGTTTTCTACGATGCTGAGCATTTTTTCGATGGATACAAAGCGGATCCTGTGTATGCAATGGAAACGCTGCATTCTGCAGTACAGGGTGGAGCAGAACGCATCATTCTCTGTGACACCAATGGCGGGACAATGCCCTGGGAAATTCAAGCCATTTGGGAGCGCGTGCGAGATGAGTGTCCCGTTCCGTTGGGCATTCATGCCCATAACGATGCAGATGTCGCCGTGGCCAATACCCTGGTTGCGGTCCAGATGGGCGCCAAACAGATCCAAGGGACCATCAACGGTATTGGAGAGCGATGTGGAAACGTGAATCTGTGCTCGGTGCTGGCGAATCTTGAATTGAAAATGCATCGACGGGTTGTAGGGCCAGAAAAGCTGCGGCAGCTTCGAAATGTGTCACTCTTTGTCTCAGAGATCGCTAATCTGCTGCCGAATAAACGTCAGCCCTATGTCGGAGATGCGGCCTTTGCCCACAAAGGTGGCGTGCACATTCATGCGGTTCAAAAAAACCCAATGACTTATGAGCACATTCAACCGGAATGTGTGGGGAATCGTCAGCGAGTGCTAGTGTCCGACAATTCTGGCCGAAGCGGAGTCGCCAGTAAATTGGAAGCATTTGGTATAACCTTGCCCAAAGACCACCCTCGTCTGCGGGAGCTGTTGACCCAGCTCAAGGAACGGGAGCGGGATGGATACCAATTTGAAGGCGCAGAAGGCTCGTTTGAACTGATGGTGCGTAAAGCACTGGGGACGCATCGTCCGTCGTTTGAGTTGCTGGGGTTGCGCGTCATTGTCGAGAAGCGGCATGCCGCTGAAGCGCCGATCACCGAAGCCACAATTATGATCAAGGTCGGGGATCTCATCGAGCACACGGCTGCAGTGGGAGACGGTCCGGTCAATGCGCTGGACAATGCGCTGCGCAAGGCCTTGGAAAAGTTTTACCCCGAGCTTCAAGAGGTCAGGCTTCATGACTACAAGGTCCGGGTACTGGCCGGCAATCGGGGGACGGGCTCCAAAGTTCGGGTCTTGATTGAATCCGGAGACCACAAAGAAAAATGGGGGACTGTGGGGGTCTCAGAAAATATCATGGAAGCGAGTTGGCAGGCCTTGGCGGACAGTATCGAGTATAAGCTATTGCAGAGCGAGCGTGATGGTGAGGCGTCCGGTGGTTCGCCTCGCCATTCACCTTATCCTTGACAAGTGGGGCGTCTCTCGCTACGTTGACACGCGGATGGGTGTCGCCAGCATGAGGAGCTGAGGCCGAAAGACAGGGATTGTTAACCGCCGAGGTAGGGAGCGCGATGCGGAAAGCCGACATTGCGAATTTGGTCTGCGAAAAAGTTGGTGTCTCCAAAACCGAAGCTGTGGAGTTGGTCGAGTATGTTTTGGAATGTATGAAAACCGAGCTGCAGAAAGGAGAGCCTGTGAAGATCGCGGGATTTGGCAATTTTACGGTTCGCAGCAAAGGGGAACGAAAGGGCCGCAACCCTCGGACCGGTGAAGAAATTGCCATCACGCCGAGACGTGTCGTGACGTTCCGAGCTAGCCAGTTGTTTAAAAAATATGTGAATTCCTAAATGTCAAGGACCACATTCCCGAGATAGCGCCGGGAGAGCGGACGTTGCGGAACATATGGAGCCGGCTAAGAAATTTGGCGAGAAAACCTTCTATAGAATTGGCGAAGTGAGTGCCATCACCAAATTGCCGCCATCAGTGTTGCGATTTTGGGAGTCGGAGTTTAGTTTTCTCCGGCCTCGCAAAAGTCAAGGACGCCATCGCGTCTATGATCGACAAACGATCGAAACCGTCTTGGAAATTAAGCGGATGCTCTATGAGGAAGGCTACACCATCATGGGGCTGAAGCGATACTGGCGTCGACGGCGTGCCGGGCAGCCGAGCGGGGTTCCCGTTGAACGGATTCAGCGAGCCCGCTCTGAGTTGAAAGCGATTGTAGACATGCTGGCCCAGCGACCTGCCTTCTTGGAACAGGTCCATGCCACCTCGCCTTCTTCTGAGGAAACTTCTGAGGAAAGAACAAAGACGACGATAGCTCCATCAGCCCATCAGATGGCGAGATAACGCGGATGGTGTCGGGGCGTGGCGCAGCCTGGTAGCGCACTCGCTTGGGGTGCGAGAGGTCGGCCGTTCAAATCGGCTCGCCCCGACCATTGATTCGGAGATCAGGGCTCATGCGCCGAGATCCATGAAGACCATGCGCTACGTTTGGAGATCGTCTTCGATCATCTCTTCACTGTCTGGCATCCCGTACGCCACGAATTTCGCATAGGAAAGGTAGATCATACTGCTGTCACGCATCGCCTTGGACCCCGCGGTCATGCGCTCGAGCAGACGGGTATCGGTCGACTCATCCGACTGGAGGGAAACCACATACTCATCCAAGACCGCGTTATACTGCTGCATGGCTCGCTCAACTTCATGATAGGCTTCTAGAATGCGTTCTCGCATCGACTAACCTCCTTGTGCCCATAGGCTTACGCACCTGTCACCATACCGTAGCCCCCAAGAATGGGTCAACTCATAGAAAACCTACGGACTCCAATTTCCAACCGCGCAAGAAAGAAAAGCTTCAGTAAAAAAGCAAAGAAGGGCTTTGCGATCACAAGCGGAGATAAGGCCAATGGCATAGCAGCTCTTTCGTGATACTCGCATCGTGCGTCCGATATCATGGGGCTGGGCAAGATGCAATGAGAGGCTCGCAATGAGCGAAAGTTACACGCCCAACGATGTTGCCGCTTGACCTGATAGAGGAAACCTGGATCCTGGCGGCTTGCATCCAAAGTGCATGCTGGGTCGTCTATTGGATTTTCTGCCGAAATGCCGTGATGGCAGACCTCGGATTTTGTGTGGGGTTTGGGTTAGTCGCAGTGGTAGATGGGCTGAATGCTTCAGGTGATCCGATTCGGCGAATCGTGGTGGCCACCATGGCAGCAGTGTATGCGTGGCGCTTGGGCTTCCATCTGTTCGTCCACCGAATCGCGGATAAGCCGGAAGATGCCCGGTATCGCTCATTGCGAAAGCAATTGGGTCGATGGTCCGAGGTCTGCGCCTTTGTCTATTTTCAAGGTCAGGCCGTCGCTGTGGTGGTGTTATCGGTGCCGCTTCTTGTGCTCATGGCTGCGCCGACCCCGTTTGGTGGCATTTGGGATTGGCTGGGAGTGATGATAGGGGTGGTAGGCGTGGGTGGGGAAGCCTGGGCTGATTGGCAGTTGGCGCAGTTCAAAGCCGATTCGCGGAATCGCAATAAGGTTTGCCAAATAGGGTGGTGGCGCTATTCGCGGCATCCAAATTATTTTTTCGATGTGGTGCACTGGTGGGCGTATCCAGTGATGGGTCTCGTGCATCCGAATGGCTGGCTCACGATGATCGCGCCTCTTGTGATGATGTGGGCATTACTCCGGGTCAGTGGTGTCCCCTATGCCGAGGCACAGGCCTTAGCCAGCAAGGGGGAAGCCTACCGGCGTTATCAGGCAACCACCAGTGTCTTTATCCCTTGGCGTCCCAAAAGGAGGGACAAGACTATGACTCGCAATCCCCAATGAGGGCTGACGATGACGACTGATCCAGACGCTGGTGGAGTGCAGCGGGATCCTAAACCCTCGCGGCGCCGTCTGTGGCTCTGGCTTCTCGGAGGAGTCGGAATTTTCCTGGGACTGCTCGGTGCGCTGGTTTTGATGCTCACGATCTGGTTTCCCGCGGAGCTGGTGCGGCCGGAACTCGAAAGCCAACTCGCTCATCTCGTGAACGGCACAGTCCGCATCCAAGCACTCTCATTTAACCTGTTCTCAGGGTTGACTCTGGAGAAGGTAGAAATTCACCAAGCAGGACAGCCGCTTGTCCGTCTTGAGCGATTGGGATTGGATTATCGCCTCTTGGATCTTTTTCGCCAGCAATTGACGGTTCATGAAGTGCGTTTGGATCGGGCACAGATTTCGATCGATCTCACAAGGCTGCCCCCTGATTTGTCTGAGCAACAACCGCCACTCGCCGGAGATGGTTCTCCTGAAATGCCGCCACCTCCCACAATGCCTGTTATTCCCGTGACACTAGCGCTTGACGCCTTTGTCGTCAAACAATCCTCGCTTGCGCTAACCGTATCCCCTGGCCAGATCGTGAGAGTGCACGGCGCCAATGTCACCATGGCGGCCACGGTAACCGAGCAGGACGCGACATTGACTGGAGTGGTTGAGATTGGACGAGTGCAAGTCGATTGGGACGGTCGGCGGGTGCAATTGCCCTGTCGCCTGGAGGTGGATGTGGATGTTGATCTGGCGAGGCAAGTTGTGACCATCAGGACGCTTGCCTTGGAGAGCAAGCCCGCGTTTCGGATAGCACTTTCTGGCCAGATCCACACCTTTCTGGCCACTCCGGAGCTGGATCTCTCCCTGACGGACGCCGCCATTGAGGTTCATCAACTGATGGACCTGCTGGGAGAATTTCTGCCTTCGGATTTTCAAACGCTGAACGTGAAAGGTACGGTGCGTCCACATATGACCCTAACGGGCCGTCTCGCCCAAGCGGGGATGGAGGGGATGATCCATTTGGAGGTGAAGGGGGAACAACTGGCAGCTCGTGTGGACTCTGCAGGCGCTGTTCTTGCCCCGTCGACGGTGTCGTTGACGGTCGAAGATCTGCTCGTGAAGAAGACTGTTCCAGAATCAGCCAAGATGGCTCTTAAACTGTCAACGCCACAAGTGCTGGTTCCGCCCTATAGCGTAGAGCATCTGGCGATCGCGCTGCACGGTGACTACGATCGGAGGGGAGTCGTGTCGGGAGCACTGCAAGTAACAGGGCAGTCCGTGTTTCCCTTGGGCGGCACCGATGAAGTCGTGCGGCTTCCTCTGACCCTCGAGCTGGAGGGAAAAGGAGATAGCCGAACCCGAGCTATTACGCTGACACGCCTGGTTGCAGCATTCGGAACATTCCTGCAGATGACCGCGCAGGGAGCTCTCATCCCACAAGAGTCTGACCCGGGAACCGTCCAGGCCATATTTCAGGCACGCCTGATCCCTTCAGTCGCGCATCTGCTGGAGCAATTCCCCGATAACGTCCCGGCCGGGTTGGCGATTCGGAAAACGTCGGGAAGGGACGAGGTCACCTGTGAAGTGACCGGCGTGCTTGACGCCACGTATCGCCCCAAGCAGGTGGCGCTCGCGCTTGATGGCACACTCCAAGGACTTACGGTGCGTATGGAGAGTCCATCAGTTCAAAGCTCGTTGGAAACATTGCAACTCTCAATGAAGGCGGACTATTCAGCCAAGGACGCTCGACTCACCGGCACGTTGGCCAGTGCGGTTCACGTCTCAGCCCTGACATATGCCCGGGCCTTGGAAGTCGCCGGGCTGGCGCTGAACGTCCAGACCTCGTTCCACGGCTCAGCGTCCCCCCAGTTTGCCCTTTCGGCTCTGCAAGCGCGGAACCAGCTCGCCATCCACGTCAAAGATCTTTCCTATCACGATCGGACCATGCGGACTAACTTGGATGAACTCATCCTTTCCGCAACGACCCTGATGGACCTGGACCATCAGGTATATCGCGTCAGAGACCTCCGCATTGCGAGCGGTGATCTGTTTTCCATGGGGCTTGCAGGTCAGTATCAACCCGCTACCCGGCAATTCGAGGTGACACTGGACCTGCCGGCCTTTTCTCTTCGTGAAGCTGCGCGCCAAATCTCTGGTCACGTTGTTGAAGGTTTGGCGAAGAGCGTGCCATCCGGCCGAGTAGCCCTCTCACTCGAAGCGGTGGGGCGTCTACCGGATCAAACCGATATTGAGCAATTGACGATTCCCGTAGATGGAACGGCCCGACTCACATTCGATGACGTGCAGGGGGCTTTGGGCGGCTACCATGTCACCGGGGCGAATGGGCAAATCACGATCTCGCATCAGGCTCGCCAAGCCGACAAAGAATCAATCGTGAATGTCGCTACGGACGTCACGGCCGAGGCGCTGATGCTTCCTCCCACGCATCCACTGAAGACCTTATCCGGGCTACAGGCTAGGGGAAAGGTCACCATCCATGATTTTGACGAGGTGCAGGTCCAGCAGATTCGGTTAGGGGTTGATGGAGCGGCTGTAACGATGACCGGCAGGGCGGCAGGTCTTAAGAAGGCTGCACGAGGCCGGATGCCGGTTGTTGCCCTTATTCCTGATCTCTTTGCTCATCTCACAACCCGTATTTCGCTTAATCTCGATCGGCTGCAGAATGCGCTCAATGTGGCAGATGTCCACGGAGCAGGCCAAGTGCATGTAGATCTGTCCATTTCCAAACAGGAGCGAGGGCCGCTGGCCGCAGAACTTCGCCTCAGAGAAGATCGGGTATCCATTCGATATGACACCATCCAGATCAAGAACATGAACGGGACCGTACGCCTGCACAAACGACTGGCCTGGGGCGAGCCCCCTGCTCGTGCTCCGCAATCATCGCCACAGGCATCCCGCCAGGTCGTTCCAACGGAACTCATCAGCCAATTACGAGCCGCGACTTCTCAAGAGCGAGCCTTGACCATTGAGGCTGTCGCTCTCGAAGGGCCGGAGGCGCTCACCCTTTCGGACATCACCGGCGATATCTCGTTTGATCAGAACACCCTCAAGATTCACAACTTGGCTGCGAATCTCATCGGGGGCGGAGTCGGTGGGGATATGGTGTTGACGGTTGGCCCCGAATCGGTTGGTCTCTCCGCGCGCATCGAGACGGTCCAGGTCGATTTTAACCGATTGCTTAAGCAGGCTCGCCGCATTGCGGGAGATAGTACAGTTGATGCCACGTTGAGCCTCGAGGTGCTGCTCCACCCCGAAACCGGAGCAATTGATTGGAGTCGGACCACGCTTGCGCTCTTTGTGACGCATATTGGCCCGGAAGCCCTCGATCGATTACTGGTCTTTTTAGATCCTCAGGGAAGCAACCCGACGCTTGTGGGAGCCCGAGCCCAAGTGCGGTTGGCCAATCCCGACCAGGTGAGCGTGCAGCTCGCTCGAGGTCTGCTCAAGCTGCGAATTTCCTTTCGCGAGGGACTTCTCCCGTCGTTGGCGATTCCGCGGATTCCCCTCGGCCGCTTACTTCAGGCATACACATTGACCGCAACGCTCCCCAACTGGGAAGATATCACTCAGGTGCTCTCGCTCGTTGGCGCCACCCATTACTGGGTGATGAAAGACGGAACACTGGGTGTCAGATGAGAACCTCATCACTCGGAAACCGGGAAAGCGTTGTGAAACCATGAACAGGCCGCTTCTCTTCCTGCTTACCGGCATCTGGTGGGGCGTTGTCTCAGGCTGTGGAGGGCCTCTGGTAGGCATCACCGTGGTCGATGAGCGCACGGCATTGGAAAACCAGGTGCTCGGGACCTATAAGGAGCTGCAACAGGAAGTGCTCTTGCTCGCCTCTGTTCGCTATATCGACCCCCAGGGCAATCTGAAGCCGGTCCCCAATCTACCTCCCGGGAAAAAAGAAGTGATTCGGGCCATTCAACGGTCGGCCTTTAACAAAGACGACATTGATCGCCTCAAGGCCCAAGGCATTCTGGGGGAAAACAACGAAGGCGGACTCACCGTGTTGGATTGGAAGAAGGTGCCGGATGCGGAGCGCGCGTTCGTGGAGAATCTGGTGGCCGAAGAGAATGCCGATCGTGCGGTCATCATGCGGCGCGTCATCGAAACCAACGAGACGTTTACGCTGCAAGACCTTCCGCGGGTTCGCAAGTTGTTCGCCGCGCTGAATCGCGATAACGCCCGTAAGGGAGAATTCGTGCAACTGGAAAGTGGAGAATGGATTGTCAAGGAATGATATCAGGAAACAGGGAGGGGCCACCGTTGGCATGAGATGGAGGAGTCTCCGGCATGTCGGTCATCTCCTGAGCGGGGTCCTCCTCGGCGTCATGGTGGGGGGGACCGCGTTGGCCACGGACCCGCGAGATTATGTGACCTCCCATCCGGCATTGGATTATTTTCCTGCCCCCTCGCGAGATGGTCGGTATCTCGCGTTTGTTTCTGAGCGCAGTGGGAACCCGGACATCTGGCTGCGATCCTTGGCCTCGGGGGTTGTGTCGTTACCACGGCAAGTGACCACTCATCCCGCCGTTGATCGTGATCCAGCATTAAATGCCAACGGCACGCAACTCCTGTATGTGTCCCACAAATCCGATCCCCGGGGGGATGTCTATCTCATGGATCTGATCACGGGTCAAGAGCAACGACTGACGGATGCCCGAACAGGTGAGGCCTTGCCCCAATGGGGACCTGCTGGTCAGAGCGTGTACTACCTCAAGCAGGAAATCGGCCAACTTCAGTATGACCTGTATCGACTGTCGTTACCAGATCGACAGGAGCGGAAACTCCTTGATCAGGTGTCGGCCTACAGCGTGGGTCCGGACGGGCTCATTGTACTGGTGCGAGAAGGTCTCTTATACAGGGTACGAGACGTGCAGGACGAACGGCCCGTGCTCCTGACTTCTCCTCCTTCCGTGGATAGTTGGCCCATGGTGGTGGATCGCACGTCCGTGGTGTTTACCCGCTATTTGCGTGATACCAACGCCGATGGCCATGTGGAT
>RFGT01000006.1 GCA_003696975.1 Nitrospirota bacterium
CCGCTAAGATCATGCCGCTTCTCTTCCCTATTCCCGAAACTGACGTGTTTCCCCACTTACCCCCATCTGGATTCCCGGCTGCTCCTCAAAGACCATAAAACATCGTCCGACAGTTTGCAATGCGAACCCGCTGCCAGTGTTCAGGCCGTTAAGAACATCCACGATGAAAAGGTGGCCGCTTGACCACAGTAGCACCGGTGCTGATCAAGCACATTCCAGACGGTGGCATGTTCGACGAGAAATCGGCGGCCAGATCGAGCATGTCGTATTCCCCGGTAGTTCCTAATGTAACCATGCCTCGCAGCTTGTTCGAGCATCTGGGTGCGTTCGGGCTGGTTGACGGGTTCGGTGGTGAGGCGCGAGGGGGTTCGGCAAAATTCCTCCCATTCCATCTCCCAGAGATGAAGGGCCGCCTGATTGCCGTAGTTCAACACAGGGTCTGGCTCTGATCCATGAGACACAACGACAAACGGCGCATAGAACAATTCCCGGGCCTGCTCCTCGGGGCTCCCCACCCGCTCGATGAGGTCCTGCCCAAGCCACTCCCGATAGCTATCCAAAACCAGTTGAATCCATGCCACCGACTTGGGGTGGTTCCACCCGAAGATTCGACTTTCGTCTGAGAATGGCCAGGTGCTCATATCCGGCGAAATGCTGTATAGTGCGGTCTGTACTCGATGGCTGTCTGCCTCAGGTTCCCCATCCCTTATGGACGCGGGTAAAGCTTTTCTAGCCTTGGACCGATAAACTCTCTAAGTACTACAAACTGCGAAGAACTGAGAGGAGGAGGCAGAAATTCCATGGAAATTCGTGAGCGCATGACAGGAGATGCCCTCATTCTCGACATGAGAGGGCGATTTGAGTTTCATACTACTCCACACTTTCTTGCTACATTGGATCGGGTCGAGAACTCCGGCTGCCAGAAGCTGATTCTCAACCTGAGAGAGGTCCCTTATCTCGACAGTGCGGCATTGGGACTCCTGCATTTTGCTCATCAGAAGTTGATGAGGCTACGAGGCCATATCAGTATTCTTAATCCCCAACCCCATATTCAGCGACTACTCGAATCAGCAAACATTCCCAGCATCATCCCTATCCACACAGTCGAAGAGCAAGCTCTTCTTGTAGGCTAATAGCGGAGAGTATCCCCGCTGTGCACAAACTTGGCGGCCTTCTTAGGTCCTTCCAACCTTCCTAGGGCAAGGCCGCTGTCCCATGTCTCCGTACCTTACGCGTGTCAGCATCGTTGGCGAAACACCGCCAGAATACGATCGGCAACCTGTTCGGCTGGCGTATTATCGGTCTCGACGACATGATCCGCTGCCGCCTGATACTGGGGGAGCCGCTCGGCCAGAACCTCGGCCACTTCCTCGGTGAACGATTTGCTCCCTGTCAAGGAAGGACGTTGTGTGTCTCCTCCTATTCGCGCCACGATGGTAGGAATGGAGGCAGTCAACCAGAACACGACCCCTCGCGGTTTGAGCGCCTCGATATTTTCTTGCCGGGTTACAATTCCTCCTCCCGTGTCAATGACCAACTGGTCGCGATTCTGAAGTTCTCGGCAGACCTCGGTTTCGACCTGGCGAAACACATCCCATCCCACCGTCGCGACAATCTCGGGAATCGGCCGATTCATCCGCCGGACGATTTCGGCATCCGTCGATACAACTGGCCAATTGAGCTGCCTAGCCACAAGTGAGGCCACCGTGCTTTTGCCTGTGCCGCGATATCCAATAAGAACGAGATTCATGTCAACTGCGATTCTACAACCTGCCGCATAACTTCAACGGGAGCGGGATGACCCGTCCAGAGTTCAAATTGGGTCACGGCTTGGTAAAGAAACATCTCAATTCCTGAAATGGTTTGACAGCCAGCCCGATGAGCCTCTTGGAGCAACCGCGTGCGTGCTGGGTTATACACAATATCCATTACTGTCAGGCAAGGCGTTAACATCGCCTCCGGCACACAACTTTCGTCAACTCGCGGATACATTCCCACAGGCGTACAATGGATTAGCAGATGAGCCTGCGGCAAGACTTGCGCCAGCATCTCTGGCGATAAGGGGCCTTCTTTGATAGGAAGCGCCGTCTCTCCTTGAACATCACGCACAAGCACTCCGCGCTCTACTTCATCGATACCCAAAATCGTTAGCGCGCCAAGATGAGCATTCATCACCAGCCCGAAGGCAATCGCTCGAGCCGCTCCCCCTGAGCCCAAGAGCACCACATGCTTTCCTTGAAGGCCGACCCCAGCGTTTTCAAGGGCGCGCAAGGCACCGGAGGCGTCAGTGTTGTAGCCATCGAATGTTCCCTCCGTTTTCACGATCGTGTTGATCGCTCCAATCCGTTTGGCTGTAGGGTCAAGGCGGTCCACATGCGAGAGGGCTGTGACTTTGTGAGGAATGGTGACACTCATCCCGCGGACATTGCCCAAAGCGCGTAGCCCCTGAAGGGCAGATGCAATGTCTTCAACCGGAAACGCCAGATAGACATAGTTCAAGTTGAGAGCCTGAAAGGCGGCGTTATGGATAGCAGGCGAGAGCGAATGCTCAACAGGATAGCCAAGGATGCCGCACAATTGGGTATGGGCATTAATCATGACCATTTTCGCAGACATGCTTGAGGATTCTCAGATCCGCGATACAGTTATCCCATAGCTTCAACATGAAACTCAATGGGGACGAGATACAGAGGGGTGACTGTCCGAAATAGAGAGAAATCTAAGGCTAAGCAGAAGGAGCTGGGGAGAAAAGTGTTCTCCCCAGCAGAAGAGAAGTGGACGATGGCGTTACCGACTCGATCTGGCTCCTTGTTTCCGAGTTGGTGACTTTTTCGAACGGGCTGCAGGGGCTTTCTTAGCAGGCTTTCGTTGAGTTCTGGCCATGGACTCACCTCCTTTCATGAAAAGCGTTATGAGGCATATCGGCACGCGAAACTCTCTACTAAAGAGTCCGTAGTGAAATTTCTGAGCGTGTTACAACCGCCGCATAGGAAGAGCAACCGCTTTGCATTGTCGCGGTAAGGAACGTTACGGGGAACGAGGAGGAGCCGACGGAAAAGCGGACTCGTTGGGTTGCGCAGTAGGCAAGGTGACACAAAATGTCGTTCCCTCGCCGATCCGACTCTCGACGGCAATCATGCCGTGATGGAGCTCCACAAGTTGCTTGGCGATCGCCAGTCCAAGCCCTAAACCCTTTGTTCCGACTTCCTGTTCACTCTCTGCCTGAAAAAAGGGGTCGAATATTTGCGGGAGAACATCCTCAGCAATACCTGGTCCTGTGTCAGTCACCGACATCATGGCAACCTCGGGCGTGCGACGGTTGACTTGGATGGTAATCGTTCCCCCTTCCGGGGTAAATTTGCTGGCATTATGGACCAGGTTCGTTAAAACTTGAGTGAGACGGTCCGCATCTCCTTGAAGCAGGCAGGGATCATCAAGGCAGTGGACCAGTAGGCGTTGTCCCTTCGTGTCCATCAACGGGTGGAATTGCTCGGCAACATCTCGGGCGAGTGCCGACAGATCGACCACGGCCCATGACAAGGGTATCTTCCCTGCTTCGATCCTGGTCAGATCGAGCAAATCACTGATCATCCTCGTCAGCCGATCGGCATTGGCCGTGATTCGGGCCAAATAGATCTGCTGTTTGTCGGTCAGGGGTCCGGCCAGTCCCGCGAGCAGGTTGTCGGTAAATCCTTTGATAGAAGCCAGCGGAGTCCGGAGTTCATGGGAACAATGGGAGAGGAAGCGTGACTTGACTCGATTCATTTCCTGGAGTTGTTGATTCGTAGTTTTCAACTGTTGGTTGGCATGCTCAAGCTCGAACGTTCGCTCCTTGACTTTAGCCTCCAGTTCTCGATTCAATCGCTGGATTTCGGCGTAGATCTCTGCATTGTGGAGGGCGAGCGCCAACTGGTTGCCCAGTGTGCCCAGCACGGAGAGATCCTCCGCCGTCACAGAACCAAATTGAGTGCGGACAGCCACCATCATGCCCAAGATGGTCTGTTGGAAGCGCAAGGGAACCGCCAGAAAGGCTCGGGCCCCCAATTGCCTGAGAAATTCTTGCAACCTAGGATGAACGATCTCCCGGACCGTTGCCATTTCTTCAACCATGCACGGCTGCCCTTGTACCAGAATCTGACTTTCAAAACTCTCACTCCCCTTGATGGGGATCTCCAGGGACCGAGCTAGATCTGTCAATTCTTCTGAAGCCCCCGCGAGCACCGTTCCATGGGCGAGGCAGCGAACCGGATCAAAAAACGAGAGGAGCGCGCAGTTGTATCCCAGATCATGAATCAGGGCATTCAGACATGCCTGAATGACTTCGTGTCGGTCCAGTGTAGCATTGAGCCGCAATCCAATTTGATGAAATACAGTCAACTCGCTGATCTTCCGCCGGAGCTCCACGGTGGTTTGCTCCTGCTGGAGATATGCGCGCCGCAATTCCTCATGTTGTGTTTCGACGGAGCGCAGTTGCTCCTGAATCACCCCTGCCTGCTCCTGCATGGCCTTGCGGTCCGCCCACAATGTTCCCAGCAGGGAGGCCAGCACAGGAAACACAGCAGCAAGCCCAAGCTGCACGCCAAGGGGAAGCGAGGATGACAGGGTTTGAAGGAGAAGCAGACACAGTCCCCCCGCTCCCAGCCCCGTGATCCACCACCACCACAGACGTGTCCGTTGTGGCGTCCATTGCACTCGCCATTCGCAATAGTCATCTCCATCCGCCATACAGCGCCGATCTTCAACGGAGGCGGGAGCAAGCCCAAACATCCGAGATGGGACCTCAGCAATCGTGGCCTTCGTAGCTTGACAGATCTGTTCGGCACATCTGCGGCGATAGCGGCCAAACTGGACGGCTGTCTTCTCGGTCAAAGCCAATCGCATGACGGCCTCTCCATCGGTGACGGAGATAACCTCAGGCTTGAGCGCCCCCTTGGTGAATTTGTCCACAAAATAGGGGTACAGCTTATAAATCTGGATGAGGGAAAACGGTCGTCCCAACACCTGGATGACGGGCGAGAGATACTTCTCTCGACCGAGACTTGTCTGGAAATCAGGCTCACCGCTGAGTTCTGCACACAACTCAGTGAGGTACATGAGGAATTCATAGGAATAGCTATTCCAGGGATTTTTCAGAAATGTGAGCGTGACCTGATAGGCTCGATCAGGAATGTAGCTATTCAACCGTTCCACAAGTTGATGGAGGCGGCGCTGGCTTGCTTCATGTCCATATTTTCGAGCGATCAGGTCCTCGAGATGCTCCACGTTAGCCCGGACCGTCAGTCCACTGACGTCGCGAATCGGCTCACCGGTCCGATCCTCTCCAAAGGGGCGGAATTCCATCGGGCCCTTTTCCAGGATCCGATGCGTCTTAGGGAGCAGTTCGGTCATGGCCACAGTGGAGTGCCGAAGGATGCTCGATGAAATGTGCTTGCCCTATCAACCCATAAAAGCCACAGCCCCTTCATCGGCTCGTTTCAAAATTCACGCGGAAATTGAGCGCGCCCACATGAATGGTGGTGTCCCATGTGCCGTTCACACGAGGGTCCACGTTGTTCGTAATCGTTCGCTCTTGATAGAGAATCGCCTGGTACGCAAGGTCGAGTCCAATCGACGCGATTCCCCCCCGATGCGCCCCGCCGTCTCCCCCACACGGGATAATTCCCAAAAATTTTCCGTGTCCCGTGCACAGCCATCCCGCTCCCACAGACAAAGCATGGTAGTTGGAGTCGGGGAGATCCGGCGTAAATGTTTCCGTCGGTACCGGGGTCTGAGAGTACACATACCCACCCCGGAGAGCCATCTGCCAATCAGGCCGCAACGAGAGCCAGCGGTATTCCGTGCCCACCATGACAACCGGAACACCCTTCCACCGGCGTGGCTTGGGAAGGGTCAGGCCGTTGGCCAACCGAATATCAAGATTCTGAAAGGATGACCAATCCGCATAATCGACATCCACTTCCACTTTCCATTCAGAGCGGGCAGTCCTAATGGGCCAAACGGCTGCCCCCCACGTCAGAATTTGCGGCAAGTTGACATCCGCCGAAGCCGGGAACGTTGTGGCTTGCGTGCGATTGATCAGCAAGCCCTTGAGCGCCAATGTCGTATGGCTTCGATAGACAAACGCCAGGTTCACCAACGGCTGGCCCCTCTCATTTCGAAGTGGCGTAACGAGAAGTCCCACATTGAATCCCACCGCGGTGTCCGTCCCATTTAACTCAATGGTATCCCCGGGTGATCCAAGAAGGGCTAACGCCCCTGTCGCAAATTCAGGGCCAGCCAGTTGCTGTAACTCAACCTGCCCTTCCCCAAAGAGTCCCGAGAAGGTGTAAATATCCAGCCCGGCTCCAACAGCAAGGACGTCGTTCACCTTTACGCCCATAGTAGGCTTGATGTCCAGCAACGGCAGGGCGGATGAGGTCAAGACTGTGGCAAATGGGGTGGTTGGGGGATATGCCGTCAGATTGCCGAATGGAGCGTTCACGCCAATCCCCAGGGTCACTCGCTGGAGCGATGGAACGCCAAGTGCGCCAAGGTTGGCCGTCAGGTAGACAGAACTCGGTGGAGGATTCGCCACCGCTCCACCGAAATTTCCCGTGGCTTGCACCCCGGTCAGGCTCCGATAGTCGATGGACCCGCCGATCAGCAGGGTGCCCATCGTGAGCTGAACGCCGGACAACTGCGTCATCCCGGCAGGATTGAAATACACGGCGGACGGATCATCCGCCTGGGCGGCAAACGCAGCCCCTTGCCCGGTTGCCGAGGCGCTTTGATCAAGGATGCGAAAGGCTTCTGCGTGAACCCGGCTCAAGGAGCCGGTCGCCACTACGCTTCCGAGGGCGACCCCCAACAGGCCTGTGACAGAAAGCCATGTGAACCAAGATCTCTGCCTGATCATGCATTGCGGCACTATGAACATGGAAAGCCTCCGAATAGACAGCAGGGAATTCCCCTACAGAAAATAGGCCAGCAGTGTACGCGAAAGCACGGGAACGAGCAACCAGAAGGATGGTGTGGGCACTGCAGACGGTGGAGACCTTTCAAGGAGGCCGCCTTGCTTGTTGAGAGACACAAGCTTCGTTACAATTGAAGTTCAGGAGCTGAGAAGTCCCACAGTAGAAAATCGCAGAGGAGCGTCTGCAATGGTCAAAGTCCAAAAGCTCTTACACACTCGCATGCGTGTGAGTGATATGGAGCAAACCCTTAAATTTTATTGCGAGGTGCTAGGGTTAGCCGTCGTGGAGCGGAAAGTTTCCCCCCGTGGGTCGCAACTGGCCTTCTTGGCGGTTCCCAACAGTGAAGAGCAGATCGAGTTATGCAGTTTTCCCGCCAGTGGCCCCGTCCGTGTCCAAGAAGATCTCGTGCATCTCGCCTTCGAGGTCGACAATCTCGATGAGACCGTCGAGGCCTTGCGGCGGCAGGGCATTCCCATCACCGATGGCCCAACCACGACTTCATCAGGGAGTCGCTTCCTGTTCATCGACGCACCGGACGGCTACGAAATCGAGTTGATTGAACGGGCGCAGGGAACGGCCACCGTCTAGAATTCTCTTTCGATTTGCATGGAGAGCGTGTTGACACTATGACCGTGGACTCTCTTCGCAACGCGCCGTCGATTCAACAGACGCTTGAGCATCTGCCGCATCAGCCCGGAGTCTACTTTATGAAAAACGCGGCCGGCGAGATCCTCTACATTGGAAAGGCCCGCGTCTTGGCCGACCGCGTCCGATCGTATTTTCACAAGGGTAGTGATCTGACTCCGAAAATACGGCTCATGGTGTCCCAAGTGCAGGAGATTGAAACCATCGTCACGAAATCCGAGTTGGAAGCGCTTCTGCTCGAAAGTAATCTGGTCAAGCGCTATCGCCCTCGTTTCAATGTCGTCCTCCGCGATGACAAGCACTACCCCTATCTCCGGTTGCCCATTCATGAAGCCTTTCCCCGCCTCTCCATTGTCCGGCGGGTTAAGAAGGATGGGGCCCTCTATTTTGGTCCCTATGTCCCAGCCGGAGCCTTGCGCGAAACGCTGAAAGTGATTCGCAAAGCCTTTCCGCTCGCTACCTGCAAGATCGAGATTGACGGTACCGCCGAACGCGCCTGCTTGGAGTTTGAAATCAAGCGGTGTCTAGCTCCCTGTACGGGCAATCAATCCCAGGAAGACTATCATCGCATTGTCCATCAGGTTCGCCTCTTTCTCGAGGGTCGAGACACAGAGCTTTTGGCCCGGCTTCGTGCCGAAATGCAGGCCTGCGCAGAACGGGAAGAGTTCGAAGAAGCCGCACGGCTGCGCGATCGCATTGCCAGTGTCACCCGCACGCTCGAAAAGCAGCGCGTGGCTCAAATTGGCCCAGTGGATCAAGACGTCATTGGCTTGGCCCGCGAGGGAGCAGCGGCGGATCTTCAAATCCTCTTCATCCGTGGAGGCCTTCTGATTGGGCGAAAGGACTTTTATTGGACGGATGTCGGTGATACGCCTGACGAAGAATTGATCCGCTCGGCGATCGAGCAGTTCTACAACAAGCAGTCTCTTCCGCCGAAGGAGTTACTGATCTCCACCCCTGTCTCGGACCTTCACCTGCTCCAAGAGTGGTTGTCGGACAAACGCGGAGAGACCGTACGCCTTCTCGTACCCGAGCGGGGGACCAAGTATCAACTGCTGCGGTTGGCCCAAGAGAACGCCCACACCATGCTGGCCGAACACACTCGAAAAGCGGTGGACGAGGAAGCCGAAGCCCGTGAGCTCCAGCAGTTGCTTGGCCTGTCTCGCCCCATTGGGAGAATCGAAGGCTTTGATATTTCCAATACGATGGGTGCGCACTCCGTCGCTTCAATGGTGGTCTGGGAAGCGGGGAAGATCAAAAAATCCGATTTTCGACGCTTTCGCGTCAAGACCGTAGAAGGTGCCAATGACTTTGCCAGCATACACGAGGTGGTTGCTCGGCGCTACGGCGGAAGTTTGAGCACAGATCCCGCCAAAGCGCTTCCGCTCCCTGATCTCATCCTCATCGATGGAGGGCCTGGTCAGCTCAACGCCGCTGTCGAGGCACTCCAAGGCATCGGTCTAGGGCATCTGCCCGTTGTGGGGCTGGCAAAAGCCAGGAACGAGAAAGATGAACGTCTTTTCTTCCCAGGCCAGAAAGATCCCATGACTCTTCCTCCAACTGGCCCCTGTACACGCCTGCTCCAGCGCATTCGAGACGAGGCTCATCGTTTTGCCATCCGGTATCATCGTACGGTCCGCGGGCAGGCCTTTGTACCCACTCGTCCGCGTTCCGGATCCCGCCGTCGTTAACCGTCCGACTCCCAGTGGTAAGATTCTCTGCTCTTTCCAGACCGTTGGTTTCGTCTCCTCTCATTTCTTGAGGGGCAACACATATCTCTCGCTTTTTCCTCCTCTCAGAAGAGCAGCCTCTCTTTTTTAGGGATTCTTAGGGAACAAACACGCGCGCCTGGCCCTTTTCCCTTAAGTTCTCTCCGTTTCAACCGACTGAGGGAGAATAAGAATAACCTGATCGTTCATGAGGAGGGAAAAGATGCAGTGCGCACGATGTCAGGGCAGGATGGTGATGGATTATTTCATCGACATGGAAAATAGCGGGGAACTCTGGATGCCCGGCTGGCGGTGCCTTGCCTGCGGGGAAGTGGTTGATCCATTGATCCTCACTCACCGACGCGCCCAACAAAAAACTGCCGACCTTCTGGCCGCCCAAACACGTCATCGCCGCCGCCCCCAACCCGTGGGATCTGGAAGACGCTAAGCGTTGCTCGCCCTTATACCCTTTTCCGTTGACCGGTATGGCCGGGCTCAACCCGCCTCTCCTTTCACGCTCTGAAATAGCCACCCGCACTTCTCATCTTGTCGCGCCATTGACTGTATGATAGATTGCTCACTGACAACCCTATGGAGGGCCATACCCCAAAAAGAATAACTTCCAGCTCTCGGCATTATCTCCATGGCTAGGCCATACGATCATCGAGCCATTGAAGCCAAGTGGCAACGCTACTGGCAAGAACATCACATCTTTCGGACGAAGATCGATCACTCCAAGCCCAAGTTCTATATTCTCGACATGTTTCCCTACCCCTCGGGGGCTGGGTTACATGTGGGACATCCCAAAGGATACATTGCCACAGATATCTATTCCCGCTACAAGCGGATGCGCGGGTTCAACGTGCTCCATCCGATGGGTTGGGATGCCTTTGGGCTTCCTGCCGAACAGTACGCCATCGAAACAGGCACCCATCCCCGCGAAACCACGAAGCGCAACATTGCGAATTTCAAGCGGCAATTCCAAGCTCTCGGCATGGACTACGACTGGTCACGGGAAATCGACACCACTGATCCCCAATATGTGCGGTGGACCCAGTGGATCTTTCGGAAACTCTATGAGCAAGGGCTTGCTTATCTCGCCGAAGTCCCTGTGAACTGGTGTCCCGCTCTAGGGACGGTCCTGGCCAATGAGGAAGTTATTGATGGGAAAAGCGAGCGCGGAGGCTATCCCGTCTTTCGGGTTCCCATGCGCCAATGGATGTTACGTATCACGGCCTACGCCGACCGGCTCTTGGATGATTTGGATCTCGTTGATTGGCCAGAATCCATCAAGAAAATGCAACGTGAGTGGATTGGCCGATCGGAAGGGGCCCGTATTTTCTTTGACGTCATTGGACATCCCCACGCTCGTATCCAAGTCTTTACCACCAGACCTGACACCTTATTCGGTGCTACCTACTTAGTCCTCGCCCCTGAACATCCTTTGGTAAGAGGAATCACCGCTCCTGAACAACGGGAAGAGGTCGAACGCTATCTGGAAGAGGCTGCTCGTCGCAGCGAGCGGGCCAGGGTGGCCGAAGTAGGAGAGAAAACCGGCGTTTTTACAGGAACCTCGGCACTTCATCCGGTGACCAACGCTCCCCTCCCCATTTGGGTCGCCGACTACGTGCTGGCTACTTATGGCACCGGCGCCATCATGGCTGTCCCGGCCCATGATGCCCGGGACTATGAATTCGCGAAAAAATTCGGCTTGCCTATCGTAGAGGTGGTGAAAGGGGGAAACATCGCCGTCGAGGCCTTTGAGGGAGAGGGGGTGAACATTAATTCCGGTTTCCTCGATGGACTCCCTACAGCCGAAGCCAAGACCCGGATGGTGGAATGGCTCGAGCAACACGGCA
>RFGT01000073.1 GCA_003696975.1 Nitrospirota bacterium
CAAATCCCTCGCCGCAAGAAGACGACAGTGATGCCTCCCCTGACGGATGAGTGGCATAGTTCCGCCTCCAGGCCTCCTGCCTTGCGTATGCCGTCTACTACGATGAATCCCCCACGCCCGCCGGGGAGAAGATTGGCTCAGCCCTGATATCCCTAGAAAGAAGCCAGAAAGAAGCCAAAAACAAGATTGTTAAGACCTTTGAGCACTTGGATAGAAGCTTTGTAGGGCTTTTGATAGGCGGGCCGGTAGGTCTTTTGTTCCCTTGATCAAGGGGAAAATGGGGTGTTACGATGCCTTCCTGCTGAAATGATGCGGAATTGTCACTAATCGTCCTTGCCCACGAGGTGGAAATGGAGACGGGTTTGGATCTTCTGACAGCTTATTTGACTCGATACGCCCCTATCTTGTTGTTTATCCTCTTGGCATTGGCCTTTGGGGTTGTGACCTTGGCGCTCAGCTATCTCGTGCAACCGAAGTACCCCGAGGCGGAGAAATTGTCTGCCTATGAATGCGGGAGTGAACCGTTTTCGGATTCGCGGATCCCGTTCCCGGTTCGCTATTATGTGATTGCTATGCTGTTTGTGATCTTCGATATCGAAGTCATTTTTCTCTATCCCTGGGCGGTAACCTTCGATCAACTGGGACTCATTGGCTTGATTGAAATGATGATTTTCATTGGGTTGTTTGTGGTGGCTTATATCTATGCGTGGCGCAAAGGGGCGCTTGAGTGGGATTGAGGCTAATGTGGCTCGAACGCTGGAAGGTTCTTATGTTCAAGGCTTAGGTTGTGCGGGGTGAGGATAGGGGTTATGGGGCTTATCCAGATAGGCAAACATGACAAAGACGGTGAGCTAGGGGTCATCACTCTTTCCCTAGAAAAGGCGGTGAACTGGGCGCGTAAAGGATCGCTCTGGCCCATGACGTTCGGATTGGCCTGCTGCGCCATCGAAATGATCGCCGCGGTATCCTCTCGGTATGACATCGATCGATATGGTGCAGGGGTGTTTCGTGCGTCTCCCCGGCAATCGGATCTCATGATTGTGGCCGGAACGGTGTGTCGGCGAATGGCCCCGGTCATTCGCAAGATCTATGATCAGATGCCCGAACCGAAGTATGTGATTTCCATGGGCTCATGTGCGACCTCGGGCAACATCTACGATAGTTACAGCGTCGTCCAGGGTGTGGATCGATTCATTCCGGTCGATATCTATGTGCCGGGATGCCCGCCGACGCCTGAGGCCTTGTTCGATGGCATTCTGAAGCTCCAAGACCGAATCATGCAGAAACGGGTATTTACCACACAACCAGCGCAACTCAAGGCGTGATGCATCCACTAGCCGCGCATATCCAGGCGAAGTTCCCTGACGCCTTTATCGAGGCCAAGGAATGGCGGGGGGATCTGGCCATTACCGTCAAGCGTCATGCGCTCCATGATGTGTGTCGATTCCTTCGTGAGGATCCTCAACTGGATTGCGATTATATTGTTCATGTGAGCTCGGTTGATTGGCCGGATGATGAAGAACGGTTTGAAGTGGTGTATGAAGTCTACTCCATTCGGAAGCGCCATCGCATTCGTGTGAAGACCCGGGTGCCTGAACACGACTGTGAAGTGGATTCTATGACGGATATCTGGAAGGGTGCTGAGTTCATGGAGCGAGAGGTTTTCGACATGATGGGTATTCGCTTCCGGCACCATCCGGACCTCCGCCGCATCCTTCTCCCTGATGATTATCCAGAAGGCTATCCACTCCGAAAGGATTTTCCCGTTCAAGGTAAGGGATGGCGGGATACCTTTGAATTTCTGCAAGAAGAGGTTCCCTAACATTAGGCCTCCATGATGGATAGCACTGGTGGGATCGAAGATGCTGAAAGTTAGGAGGTCTGAGAGGAGGCATCACCACACTGTTGTAACCTAAATCTAAGAGAGACGATATGGCGCCGCTCGAAGATCAACGCTCGACTGTGTACAAGGTAGACCCGGCTCATCCGGAGACCGAGACGCTTCCGACTCTCCGCACGGAAGAGCTGTTGCTGAACATGGGCCCGCAGCATCCCAGCACGCACGGCGTGCTCAAGGTCATTCTGGAACTAGAGGGTGAGCGCATCGTCAAGTCCACACCCGTCATGGGATTTTTGCATCGCGGAGTGGAAAAACTTGCGGAAGGGATGACGTATCACCAATTCATCCCCCATACGGATCGCCTCGATTACGTCTGCGCCATGTACAACAATTTTGCCTACTGCCGGGCTGTGGAAAAACTCATGGATATCACTGTCCCGGAACGAGCGGAATATCTGCGGACTATCGTGGCCGAGGTCCAGCGAATCATTGGACACCTTTTTTGGCTGGGTACGCAAGCACTGGATATAGGGGCGATGACGGTGTTTTTCTACACCTTTCGGGATCGGGAAATTTTGCTGGATTGGTTTGATGAACTCTGTGGCGCACGGTTGACAACGAGTTGGTACCGGATCGGAGGAGTGGAGCGTGACTTCACGCCCGCGCTGGTCGACAAACTGTGGCGGTTTCTTGAGTATTTCCCCCCCAAAATCGACGAATACGTCATCTTTCTTGAAAGAAACCGAATCTGGCTCGCGCGGACCAAGGGTGTTGCTGTGATTTCCGCAGAGGATGCTCTGAACTTCGGCTTGAGTGGCCCCACCTTGCGAGGGTCCGGCGTGAATTACGATCTGCGAAAATATGAAGCGTATGCCGCCTACCCCAAGTGCGAATTCAGTGTGCCTGTCGGGAAAAACGGTGACACCTACGATCGGTATTGGATTCGCGTTGAGGAAATGAGGGAAAGTCTCAAAATCATTCGACAATGTCTGGAGCAGATGCCTAAGGAAGGACCCATTCTTGCGGATGTCCCCAGCGTCACTTTGCCGCCCAAAGATCGAGTGTTCACCAATCTGGAATCCATGATTCAACAGTTCAAGCTGTTCTCCCAGGGATTTGATGCCCCTCCGGGGGAGATTTACTGCGGAACGGAAGCCCATAAAGGTGAATTGGGGTTTTACATTGTCAGTACGGGAGGCGGCCGGCCGTATCGGCTCAAAATTCGCGCGCCGTCCTTTATTCATATGGGAGCTTTCGATTATATGGCGAGGGGCTACATGATCGCGGATGCCATCACCATTTTTGGGACGTACGATATTGTCATGGGAGAATGCGATCGGTAGAAAAGCAATCGGCGCACTCTGTGAGAGAGTGAAAAAATAGAGAAGAGGAGCACGCTATGGCCTTGAAACCTGTAACCACACCGGATGCTGAAGCCGCGACGATCGAACTCACCATTGATGGCGAACCGGTGAGTGCCAAGGAAGGAGTCTCGCTGTACGATGTCATTGCCAGCACGGGCAGGATCATTCCCGCGATGTGTTATCACTACACGTTTGATCCGTTCGGGTCGTGCGGAATGTGCCTGGTGATTCAGGAAGGCAAAAAGGCGCCGGTGCGGTCATGTACTGCCAAGGCTACAGCGGGGATGGTCGTTCGCACCCAGGGGGAAGACCTCATCCAAGCCAGGAAGAAAGCTGTGGAAAAACATCTTTCGGTTCATCCGTTGGATTGTCCGGTGTGTGATGCCGATGGGCATTGCGAACTGCAAGACATGGCCTTCTTGCACGGCGTGACCAATTTAGCCAACGCCCGGCCAAAGAATATTCCTGAGGACACGCGCAGCCTCGTGCTGGATTTCAATATGAACCGCTGTATCGCCTGCGGGGAGTGTATCAATATTTGCAAAGATGTCCAGCGGATCGACGCCCTGCAATTCATGAAAAAAGGCGGATTCACGCAAGTCGTGGCCAAAGGGGACCAACCCCTAGTCTGCGAGTTTTGTGGTGATTGTTTGGCGGTGTGTCCCGTCGGCGCAATTACCAATAAATTTTCCAAGTACGCGTATAAACCCTGGCAGCTCAAAAAGACGACGACCACCTGTAATTATTGTGGTGATGGCTGTCAGATGTATCTTGAAACGAAAGATACCGACGTTATTCGTGTCACTTCGTTTTTATCCTGGAAAAACAAATGGGGTGATCGGGCCGACACGGTGAACGGACATGGCGGGTTATGCGTGCGCGGGCGTTTTGGGTTTCAGTTTATCGACAGTCCCGATCGATTGCAGATCCCGCTGGTTCGAAGGGGAGACAGTTTGGTTGAGACCCCATGGATTGAGGCTCTTGATCTCGCGGCTGACCGGCTGAAGGCCATCAAGGCGGCCCATGGTCCTCACGCTATTGCCGGTGTGATCACAGCGCGATGTACTAATGAAGACCTGTATGTCTTTCAGAAATTCATGAGGTCGGTGATCGGGACCAATCACCTTGACAGCAGCGCGCGCTATGGTCATGTCAACTTCGTCCGCGCGATGCGAGCGCTCGGTGCTACTCGGGCGATGAATACCTCGGCTGAGATTACCAAGGCGAACACTATCCTGTTGGTGGGATCAGACATCACGGAGACCAACCCTGTGGCAAGCCTGCGGATTAAGGAAGCGATTGGTGTCTACAAAGCCCAAGTGATCGTAGTGGATTCCATGGTCACCAATATTGGGAAACTGGCTTCGTATCCCCTGCTGATCACACCAGGGACGGAACGGGCATTTATCCAGGGGTTGGTGAAATCGGTGGTGGAACAGGATCTGGTGGATGAAGAAACCGTGTCTCGGTTCCCGGAAGCCTTTGCCGCGCTGAAACACGCGGTGGCCGCTCTCTCGTTGGATCACATCTCGGCTTTGACAGGGGTGGCCGTCGACCAGATTCATGAGGTCGCGAGGGTCTTCGCCGAAGCGCCGCGTTCCATCATTCTCTGTGGGGAGGGAGTGGTCCGTCAATCCAGGGGATACGATACTGTTCTTGCGCTGATCGATCTAGCCTGGGTGACGGGTAAATTGGGGAGGCCTGGATGTGGCGTGAGTACCGTGACTGAAGAGGCCAATGAGCAAGGGGCGATAGACATGGGCGTGGCGCCGGAATTTCTCCCGGGACCTGTTTCTTTTGATGATCCCGTTGCTCGGGAGAAATGGGAACGAGCCTGGGAGTCTCCGCTTCCTCCTCGAGGAGAAGGGGCGTCTTTGATGGAAATTATCCAGCTCTGTCGGGAAGGGCGAATCAAGGCCCTCTATCTGGTGGGAGAAAACCCTCTGGCCACCTTGCCGGAATCGTGTGGAATCCGGGAGGCGCTGGCCAACCTTGAGCTCCTCATTTGCCAGGATCCGTTCTTGACAGAGACAGCCCAGTTTGCCCATCTTGTGTTTCCAGCGTGTACGTTCGCTGAAAAGGAGGGGACCTTGACCAACCAAGAGGGTAAAGTGCAATTTGTGAGACCGGCGCTCGACCCATTGGGGGAGAGTGCGGTGGATTGGCATATCTTCGTGGGCATCGCCCAGAGCATGGGCGCTAAGATGCCCTACACCGCGACATCCGACGTCCAGGCCGAGATTCGGAAACTTTTACCTGGTTACTATAACTTGGGGCGATCCAAGCCGGTAGCGGTACAATTGGAGCCATATCTCGAGAATGGGTATCGGCATAATGTGGCTGAACGGTATAAGGGGTACGAGGTCGCCCCTCTCCCATCAGCCACAGCTTCCCCAGATACACGCTTTCACCTATACCTCAAACAAGTGATTTATCATTCGGGTAAACTGTCGACTCGGGCCTCTGGCTTAATGAAGATCTCCCCCAATCGGCATCTTCTGCAGATGGCGCCAGAGGATCTGGCGTCACTGGGGCTCTCTGATGGCGCAGAGATTCGGGTGAGCTCGGATCGAGGCAGCGTGAAATTACAGGCGAGGCCGGACCCGGCCCTGCCGCGCGGCGTCTGTGTGTACCCGGAACATTTTATCGAGCCGCCAGTGAAAGATCTTTTCTCCGTCGATCTCGATCCTGTGACGCATGTTCCGTATTTCAAACTTAGCCAGGTGGCCATTGAAAAAGCCTGATAGGAAATAGGAGTCCACAGTGATGAAGTCGACCAGCACCGCAAAAAAATTCTGGGATACAGTTCTGTTTCGAGAAATTTGGGACGCGATGAAGGTAACATTCAAACACATGTTTCATCGCCCCATGACGTTCCAATATCCCCGGGAAAAACGGACGATCCCGGATACCCATCGAGGAGCCCTTGGCTTGTTGCGGTATGACGATGGCAAGGAGCGGTGCGTTGGCTGTGACTTGTGCGAGGCGGCATGCCCGTCGCGGTGTATCAAAGTGATCAGTGAGGAAGACAAATCCATGCCACTGGAACGGTATGCCTCTGAGTTCTACATCGATATCACCAAGTGCGTATTTTGCGGCTACTGTGTGGAGGCCTGTCCCGTCAATGCTCTGGCCATGACCAAATTGTATGAATATTCTACCCATGACAAGCGGACCCTTCTCTTCGATAAGAAGCGGCTCTACGAAATCGGTGATCGATATATAGAAGACGCCAAGAAGTATTTATATGCCCATAACTTGGAAAAAGACGATGAAGCGAGCCGCGCCTACCGTTACCACTTCCCTGAGCCGGTTCTGAAATCGAACGACTCATAGTTCGATCCATTGTACAGGGGTATTGTTGCTTCGGCATGAAGGCTGTTGGAGTCTTCGGGAAGAGGGAGAGGTTGTCCTTGTGCCCGTACACAGGATAAACCGGGAATAAGCGGGAATAAGAAGTTACAGGAGACGACCTGCATGATCTACCTTCTCTTCGGATACTTTGCCATTGTCAGTATTGTGGCAGGGGTCTGTACCATTGCACTCCGCAATCCTGTGCATTGCGGCCTGAGTCTTCTGGTTCTCCTCCTTCATGTGGCAGGCTTGTTTGTGTTGCTCAATGCGGAATTTCTCTTTGCCGTTCAAATCATCGTCTATGCAGGGGCGATTTTAGTGTTGTATTTGTTCGTGCTGATGTTGCTTAACCTGAAGAGCGAGGAGCAGTACCTGCACCGTACTTATCCCTATGTGATTTTTGCCGGTGTGGCGATCTTGGGGGAGTTATTAATTGTGATTTTGCAAACACCCTATGGAGGAGCGAAAGGCGAGGCGACGCCGGAAGTGGTTCTCACGGTGGGGCAGAGCCATGCGGTCGGGATTACAATGTTTAGCGACTATTTGCTCCTCTTTGAGATCGTGGGAGTCTTTCTCCTGGGTGCGATCATCGGAGCAGTGGTCTTAGCGAAGACCCCCAAGCCCACCGACCAACCCAAGACGGATTTGCCCATATGAGGTAGATGGCACGCCAAGAGAACCCTGAGGTGTGTTTGTGGTGTGAGGGGAACGAAATGCAGCGCCTCGGCTTGGCGCGGGGGATTCTGAGACCATGATCCCGCTTTCCGCATATGTGGCCCTGAGTGCCATTTTGTTTATGACCGGGTTGTTGGGTGTGCTCATTCGCCGGAATTTCATTGTCGTCTTGATGTCTGTAGAAATTATGCTGAATGCCGCCAATATCAATCTGGTAGCGTTTTCCCATTATTTGGATTCCATGGCCGGGCAGTTGGCGGCGCTGTTCATCATTGCCATCGCCGCGGGCGAAGCCGCGGTGGGACTTGCCATTATCATCGTGGTCTTTCGCGGTCAGCTCGCCACGAATGTAGATCAGATTAATTTGTTGAAGTGGTAGCCATGTTCGATCTGCTCGTCCTGCTCATTCCAGGGTTTCCGTTAGTGGCGGTGGTGATCAACGGCCTTTTGGGACATCGGTATTCCCGGGAGCTAGCCGGATGGCTTGCGTGCGGGGCTGTGGGGTTGTCGTTTCTTTGCGCTCTGGCGGTATTCGGAGACATCCTTGGGTCGAAGATCGCGCGAGAAGTGGTGGCTTATACTTGGATCGTTGGGGGTGCGCTTACGGTCAATCTGGGATTTCTCATCGATTCCTTGACCGGCGTGATGCTTCTTGTGGTTACGGGCGTGGGTTTGCTCATTCATGTTTACTCCCTGGGATATATGCATGGGGAGGAAGGATTTACGCGATTCTTTGTGTACATGAATCTCTTCATGGTCTCCATGCTGCTTCTCGTGATGGGGAACAACTATCTGGTGCTCTTTATCGGTTGGGAAGGCGTGGGGCTGTGTTCCTATCTCCTCATCGGCTACTATTTTGACCGCATCTCCGCCGCGAAAGCAGCCACAAAAGCCTTCGTCGTCAATCGAATTGGCGATGCGGGATTTCTCTTGGCCATTTTTCTGATATTTGCCAACTTTCAATCGCTGGACTATACCCAGGTTCTCCCTCAGGTGCATCGTCTGTCCACGGAGATGGCGACGGCCATTGCCCTGTGTCTGTTCATTGGAGCTGTAGGAAAGTCGGCGCAAATTCCCCTGTACACTTGGTTGCCCGATGCCATGGAAGGCCCCACGCCGGTGAGTGCCTTGATTCACGCCGCCACCATGGTGACCGCTGGTGTATACATGGTGGTCCGAAACCATGCGCTGTATGACATGGCGCCGGCGGCAATGACCCTAGTAGGGGTGATCGGTGGAGTCACCGCGCTGTTTGCGGCGACCATCGGACTCGTGCAATACGACATCAAGCGTGTGCTTGCCTATTCCACGGTAAGTCAATTGGGATATATGTTCTTAGCCTGTGGCGTGGGGGCCTACATCGCGGCGATTTTCCATCTAGTCACCCATGCTTTCTTCAAGGCCTTACTCTTTCTCTCGGCGGGCTCTGTGATTCACGCCTTGGGCGGGGAGCAAGATATCCGAAAGATGGGCGGGTTAGCGTCTAAGATTCCGCTGACTCACAAGACATTTCTAGTGGGTACTCTAGCCATTGCCGGCATTCCTCCACTGGCGGGATTTTGGAGTAAGGATGAGATCATGGCCCATGCCTTTGTCCATGGACATTACGGGTTGTATGCCTTGGCGGCGATTGGGGCCTTGCTCACCGCGTTTTATATGTTTCGGTTGACCTATCTCACGTTTTACGGCACCTCACGGATCGATCCGCACGTGGCGCATCACGTCCATGAATCTCCGCCGGTGATGACCAGGCCTCTTGTCGCGTTGGCTGCTCTCAGCATTGTGGGTGGGTTTCTTGGGGTGCCTCCCGAGCACGGATGGATGCATGGGTTTCTGGGTTCCGTGGTGACACCTGCCGAGACCTCATCGCACACTGTGAGTGCCGGGGTGATGGTTGGTCTCATGGCTTTTGCGGTTATCGTGGCTCTGTCGGGATGGGGGATCGCGCATTATCTCTACGCCGTCAAACCGCAGGCCGCTGATGACTGGGCGGCTCGTGCACCGCGCGTGTACACCACGCTCCTGAACAAATACTATGTCGACGAGCTCTACGACGCGATCGTAGTTGAGCCGTGCAAACGACTGGGAAGGTCGTGGGATTGGTTTGACTTCCATGTGATCGACCGCGTCGTTCGCGGAGTGGGGCGCTTCGCGGACGTGGGTTCGGCGACCAGCACCTGGATTGAAAAACATGTGATCTACGGCGTACTCAATCTTATTGCGTATGCCAATCATTTGGCCTCATGGTCCTGGCGGAAGTTGCAAAGTGGGTTGGTCAATCATTACGCGGCGGTGATTGTGGCGGGAGCGTTCTTGCTCGTCCATTTTCTGCTTGTCTGGTTGGTAGGTGGGACACGGGTGTAGAGACGGATATCCCCCAAAACGAGCTCGTACCGCAAAGCTGATGAGTGCCGGGGTTCGCTGTTCGAAAGACATGTGCCGGCATGCGGCCTCCGTTCTTTGGGTGAATGGCGCACATGCTTGAAGAATTACAGTTTGGCTTTCCTCTCCTCTCGGTACTTGTGTTTCTCCCCTTCGCGGGAGCGATCGCTGTCTGGGTGCAACGCGACTCAGACTTAATGCGGAAAACCACACTCGGTGTGGCTATCGTGGAACTCATCCTTGCTGCGCTGCTGCTGCTTAAATTTCTTCCCGATTCCGCGGCCATGCAGTTTGTGGAACGATTGGAATGGATTCCGGCGCTGGGGATCAGCTATCACTTAGCCGTGGATGGGATCAGTGTGCTCTTTGTAGGGTTGACAGCCTTATTGACGGTCTTAATCGTGCTGTATTCCTGGGAGACGGTACAGACGAATCTCAAAGCATATCTGATGAGCCTTCTTGGTCTCGAGACCACGGTCATGGGTATTTTTGTCTCCATTGATCTCATCCTGTTTTTCGTCTTCTGGGAACTCATGCTCATCCCAAGCTATTTTCTTATCAAATTATGGGGGGTCGGCGAGCACCGGCAGTATGCGGCCTTGAAGTACGTGCTCTATACGTTGCTGGGCAGCGTGTTCATGTTGGTGGGATTTGCGTTGCTGAGTCTCAACCATTATCGAGTGACGGGTGCCTATAGTTTTGACCTGTTGGACCTGCTGACAGTCCCCGTGCCACTTGACCAGCAACTCCTGATTTTCTGGATGATCTTTCTGGGGCTGGCGTTCAAAGCCCCCATTTTCCCGTTTCACACGTGGCTGCCGGATGCCTTGGTGCAAGGGCCCATCGGCATGTCGGTGGTCCTAGCCGGTATTAAGTTGGGGACCTATGGCTTTCTGCGCTTCAGCTTCCCCCTGCTCCCCGAGGCGTCGGCTCATCCAGCCGTTACGCGGGTGGTTATGGTTCTGGCCGTGATTGCCATTGTGTATGGGGCCATCATTGCGATTGTCCAGGCGGACTTCCGGCGGTTGCTGGTATTCAGCAGCATCAGTCACTTGGGGTTTGTCGTGCTCGGTCTGTTCGCCCTTAATTTCCAAGGAATCCAAGGCAGCCTCATTCAGATGATCAACCTCGGCTTGACGACGGCAGGACTCTTTTTCTTCGCAGGATTTCTCTACGATCGGTTGGGCAATACGCTGGTGCATGCTGGAGGGGGATTGGCCGCCAAGATGCCCGTGCTGGCGGCGTTTTTATTGCTTATTGGCTTGGCGTCTATCGGACTGCCAGGGACCAACGGGTTTATCGGTGAATTTTTGATTCTTCTCGGTGCATTTCAGGCTCATTGGTTCTATGGTGTGATCTGTGTTTCCGGTGTAATCTTCGCCGCCGCCTACTTTTTGTGGTATTACGAGCGAGCAATCTTTGGCCCGGTCGGTCGCCTGGTGCCTCATGTGCTAAAGGACTTAAATCAGCGCGAGATGGTGATTGCCTCGACACTCTCTCTTTTGATTTTGTGGATTGGCTTGTATCCTGCCCCGTTCCTTCGCATGATCAATGGATCGATTCAGGTGGTGGTTGATCGTCTTGAACAAGGGGTACTCGCCCATCATGGTGGGGAGAATGAGCCCCCGCTACTGGCTACGTCGAGTTTAAGGAAATAGATGGGCACCGCTGCGTTACTCACCAGTCTCTTTGCTCCCTTCTTCGGGGCGGTGGTACTGTTGTTTGTGCCCAACCGCCAGGCCTTGCTGGTCCGACTCATCGCGGCGGGTGCGGCTGGTCTCTCCCTGTTGGCCTCCTTGTATGTCTTCCTGGCCTATGATCCGGCACAGGCAGGATTTCAGTTCATCAGCCGGTTTCCCTGGTCCGAGGAACTAGGAATTGCTTTTCAAGTGGGGGTCGATGGGATTGGAGCGCCACTCGTCTTCGCCTCGGCGATTTTGCTCTTTGCCGGCATTTTTATCTCCTGGCATATTACCGACAGGACCAAGGAATTTTATATCTTTCTCCTGATCCTGGCTGCGGCCACGATCGGCGTGTTCATGTCGCTTGACCTGTTCTTTCTCTACTTTTTCTATGAAATGTCCGTCTTGCCCATGTATCTGTTGCTGGGGGTCTGGGGGAGCCATACTAAAGGGTATTTGGAGATGACCGACCCTGAGGGGCTCAAAAAACGGGACTCCGTGGCGTTCATTTTCAATTTTGCAGCCAATAGCAAGGAATATGCTGCAATGAAGCTGACCCTCTTTTTGTCGGCGGGAGCGGTATTTGCGCTGATGGGCATTTTGTTGATCTACCACTTCTCTCCCGTCCAAACCTTCGATATTCTCGTGCTGCGAGAGCAGGCCAAATTTGACGGACCGCTGGCCACGATTATTTGGCTGTTGGTGTTTTTCGGGTTTGCGTCCATCGCCCCGATTTGGCCGCTTCATTCATGGTCGCCTGTGGGCCACGCTGCAGCCCCGGCGGCGACGAGCATGCTGCACGCCGGCGTCCTCATGAAACTCGGACATTTCTCCATTATCCGGGTGGCTTATGAAATCTTACCGGAAACCACGCGGGAGCTTATGCCCATCGCCGCTATTCTCTGTATTTTCAGTATCATCTACGGGGGGTTTGTGGCCTATTTCGCCAAAGACACCAAATATGTGATCGGCTATTCCAGCTCGAGCCACATGGGATATGTCTTCTTGGGCATGGCTGCGCTTGACTACATCAGCTTGACAGGGGCGGTGATCTACATGTTCGCTCATGCCTTGGCCACGGGCATGCTCTTCGCCATGGCGGGATGGGTGTATGACCAAACCCATACGCGAGATATCCCCTCGCTGGGAGGATTGGTAGAGCGCATGCCGTTTGTCGCCGGGTGCTTCATCATTGCCTGCATGGCCTCCATCGGGATGCCCGGGACCGTCAATTTTATCGCCGAGATCATGATCATCGTTGGCAGTTGGGAAAAATATCCCCTGCAGGTCATCGTCGCGATTTTGGGCATTGTTCTCACTATGGCCTATTTGTTCCGGATGATGCGCGGCCTCTTCTACGGATCGTTAACCGCCGAAGGGGTCCACGCCCATGACGCGGTGGGAGTGGTGAACCGGCTACCTTTGTTGTTGATGATTGGATGCAGTATTTTCTTTGGGATTTTCCCGGTGCACTTTTACAATATCGTGCGCTCAACAGTGGAACCTCTGCTCAATCGCATCCACCACGTAGCCCCGTTAATTTCGCAACAGAACCTCTTTCCCTGACATCCATGACGTTCGATCTTGTCCTCTCCGGCTCAGACCTGCTGCTCCTCGCGCCAGAGATCTTTCTCACGGTGTGGCTCTGCGTGGTCCTGGCGATTGATTTTTCCATCAAAAACCTCGATCACGAGAATATTGCCTACCTCAGCGTAGGCGGCGTGATCGCCACACTCCTCAATCTCCTCTGGTTTGATTACCTGGGAGTTACCGGCACACTGTTCCATGACATGTTCGTGCTCGATCGATTGGCGATCTTCTTTAAGATCTTTGTCCTGCTGTCCACGGTCTTGGTGATCCTGAGCTCAATCGATTATGTCAAGAGCTTTCGGTTTTTCAGGGGCGAATATTATTTTCTAGTCATGATGTCGGCCTTGGGCATGATGTTTATGGCCTCAGCGCATGACCTGCTTTCCGTGTTCGTCACCTTGGAATTTTCCACATTTGGGTTCTATGTGCTGGTGGCATACTTGCGAGATGATGTGAAATCGAATGAAGCCGGCCTGAAATTTTTCATCCTGGGTGTGTTCGCTGCCGGACTGCTGGCCTATGGTGTGAGCTTGGTGTATGGCGAGACCGGCACCCTGGTCTTTTCAGAGATGGCGCATACGCCTGGAAGCTATGGTCTGGCCATTGGGTTCTTGATGATTTTCGCAGCGCTCGGGTTCAAAATTGGAGCCGTCCCTTTTCATTCTTGGATCCCTGATACCTATCATGGAGCCCCCACGCCAGTAACTGCCTTTCTGTCCATTGCACCCAAAGGCGCGGCGATGGCCATCTTGATTCGCATGTTCTACGTGGCCCTGGCAGCGTTTAAGCCTACATGGGTCTTGCTGTTCGTGGTGGCCTCCATCCTCTCCATGACTTATGGCAATATTGTGGCTATTGCCCAAAAGAACATTAAACGACTCCTGGCTTATTCCGGGATCGCCCAAATTGGAAATGTGTTGATCGGCTTGGCGGCCGGAACGAAGCGGGGAAGTGATGCGATCCTGTTCTATCTCTTAACCTATCTCTTCGCCAATCTGGGTGCGTTTGCCGTGGTCATCGGCGTGGGTAATCTCATCAAGAGCGATGAGATCGAGGATTACAACGGTCTCAATCGGCGATCACCATTTCTGGCCGCGGCGATGCTGATCTTTCTCCTCTCCTTGGCGGGGGTACCTCCCCTGGCCGGATTTATCGGTAAGCTCTATATTTTTGTCGCGGCCATCGATCAGGAATTATATACATTGTTGGCTGTGGGCCTGATCAATATCATTATCTCCATGTATTATTACTTGGTGGTCGTGAAGAAAATGTATATTAATGAACCCGTTGATCCTAGCCCTATCAGGGTCTCCATCCCGATTAAGACCGTGATTTATGTAGGCTTAGCCGGCACCTTGATCCTAGGAATTTATCCTAGGCCGTTCATTGAGTGGGTGGTTGCGGCCACCTTGATGTTTTCCAACGTGACAGACATGGTCGCTGCGGCGCTCCCTCACGGAAGCGGAGGATGATCAGGGTCACATCTCGGATGTTCTGATTCATTTACGCGCTCTCCCTCAACGAAGGATAAGAAAAGCCCGTTCTACTTCCGGAATACAATTCGTGAGCAGAGACTTACAAGAGAGGGTCGATTTGGTTCGCCTTGCAAGGCAAGGAAGACACGTGGTGAGAACCGGCGAGCTATAACGGGATCAGCTTTACTTCACCTTTTTGACATACGCTTTGTAGATCTTTTTTGAATTGGCTTCTTCTTCCTCTAGACCGATCATTTCATGACCCGTGGTCTGACACCATGCGGGCATGTCCTTTTTAATTCCCTCGTCGTCGGAGAGGACCTCCAAGATTTGCCCTGGCGTGAGGTCCTTGATCTTTTTGGAGGTGAGAATAATGGGCATCGGGCAAAAATATCCGAGTGTATCGAGAGTGACGTCCGCGTGTATCATGCATGACTCCTTCCGGTCCATACCCTGCTCGAAAACGTATCTTGCTTAATACCCAATGAAATTAAATGAACAAATTAATGGCGCCCTTCCGCGCCTCGGCGAGATAGGTCGACACACCGGCCAGTTGGTCGACCCCATCGATAAGCGTATCTTTGGAGATTCCCAACAGTCCCAAGGTCGTGGTACAGGCGATCATCTTGACGCCCAGATCTTTGGCGGTTTCCATCAGTTCGGGAATATCCGGCATACGGTTCTGCCGCATGACGCGCTTCATCATGCGCGTACCGAGCCCGCCAAAGTGAAATTTCGAGAGCGGGAGCTTATCAGCCCCGCCAGGATTGAGCCATCCAAACGCCCGTCTGAGCCAGTCCGTGGCCGCGCTGGCGCTCCCTTTTTTGCGAATCACATTTAAGCCTCAGAACGTGAAAAACATGGTGACATGCATGCCCATGGCGGCCGCGCCAGTAGCAATGATAAAAGCGGCCATCACACGATCCATATCGCCGCTCAGCACGACAATCGTCACGCGATCCGTCTTGGATTCCTGGAGTTCCGCTAACGCGGTGGCTGGTTCCACATTTGTGACGGTCATGGCCTCACCTTTTTTTGTATATGAGTCGATGGTGGAAAATGCATTGCCGTTTTACGCAACGTATAACGAAATTGACTATAATATGCTGTTTTTTTCGTTGTCAAGGAAAGGCGTTTATCTTCACGGAGGCAAAACACATGAAACCGCTCGTGGAATGCGTCCCCAATGTCAGTGAAGGGCGCGATCCCCAGGTCCTCGATCTCTTGGCCGCAGTGGTAACCCAGGTGCCGGGTGTTCACTTGTTGGATCTCCATCGGGATGAGGACCATCATCGAGCGGTTTTGACATGTGCTGGCGAGCCCGAGGCCGTGGCTCAGGCAGCTTTTACGCTTGTGCAAGCAGCCATGGAACGCATTGATGTATCCCGTCATATGGGTCAACATCCGCGCATCGGTGCGGTGGACGTGGTTCCGTTTGTTCCACTTCGGGACGTCACCATGGCGCAATGCGTGGAATTGGCGAGGGCCGTGGGTGCCCGAATCGGCACGGAGCTGGAGATTCCCGTTTTTCTCTATGAGGAGGCTGCGGTTGTCCCACAGCGCAAGCATTTGGAGCACATCCGGAAAGGAGGGCTTGAGGCGCTTGGACGCAGGATGCATACGGATGCCCTCTGGCGACCGGATTTTGGGCCTCCCAAGCTGCATCCAACTGCAGGTGCCGTGGTTGTGGGAGCTCGGGATATCTTAATCGCGTTCAACGTGGTGCTTGATACCGACAATGTCGCTATTGCCCAGGCGATCGCTAAGCAAATTCGCACGTCGGGAGGTGGACTTCCCGCGCTGAAAGCGCTGGGGATCCAGTTGCCGAGCCGAGGTCTGGTCCAAGTGTCGATGAATCTCACCAACTATCGAAAGACCCCACTTCATGTGGCGTTTGAGGCGGTGAAACATCAGGCGGACCAATGGGGTGTGGGAATTGTGGAAAGTGAACTTGTTGGCCTTGTTCCTCAGGACGCCATACTCCATGTGGCAGCGCATTACCTGAAATTGCCACATTTGGCCTCCCGGCAAATCCTGGAAACCCGGCTGTGTGAAGAATAATAATCTCTCAACAAAGCAGGCCAGATTTTGTTGTTGGTCCCTTGCCGAGACTGTCTACAGTATGCGGGC
>RFGT01000074.1 GCA_003696975.1 Nitrospirota bacterium
CCTCGGCCTGCGCTGCGCGCACCGCATCCGCTCGCCACGTCGCGGTGGCCCTCGCCTCCGCGATTCGCGACACAACCCGCCCCATCTTCCCAACTTGACCCACACAATTTCCTGATGAGCCCTTATATTTAATGCCGACCTGTAGGCGATGGCTCCACGTACACTTTGAGGGCTGAAACTTTTGTGAAATGGGTAAAGTCGTTGTCTCTGGTCACAAGAGGAATTTGATGGTCCAAGCAGGTTTGCGCAATCAAGGTATCGGCGAGCTTGGCTTTATGATTTCGGCGCACTAATTTTGCTCGTAACAATCCAGCCCGTTCCCAGAATCCTTGCATGATCGGCAACACAGGAATTTCCAGAAGGATCTCTCTCACGGAGCGGGGAAGTTTTGGGTCACTCAACAGTTCCGTGATGACGACTGGCGAGAATACCCCCACCTGATCCTGGAGGGCTTGATCCACCAAATCTACATCTTTTCCCTGTTCGCCCTCTAGAAAGGCGATCATGGTGCTCGTATCAATACACAGCACTTAGTCTTCTCGCAACTCTGAGGGGTTAATACTAAATTTGACTTTTCCCCTCAAGGAACGAAGCTTCACATAGGCGCCACTGGCTGCCACCAGTTCCAGCCCTTTACGAATTGTTGGTGTGATCCCTTGCTTCGTGACAGCTCTTGCACGTCTCAGGACATCATCTGGGACTTCTAGGGTGATTTTTTTAAGTTTTGTAGGCATGATCCGCCCTCTCAAACTCAAAACCGTATGTCTCCACAAATAGTATATTATCATGAAGGCCGCAAGGAGACCATAGAAGATACCATACTATTATATGGGAAACTCTCAAGATTACTGCTGATAAATTTGTCTGATTCTGGCATAAGTCCTTAGAAAGAGGCATGTGTATGCAGTCACCCTAACCAGCTCGGCTTTTTTGACTCGGCGGAGTGTGGCCGAAGAACCCGAAGAGACGATGACCGCTGTATCGACTGGAGTGTTCACACTCTTTGGGAGAATCATTCAAGACGATGCTCGACACATACGATGAAATCCAAAATGGGGAAATGGGGTGGGGACTAGGGGAATGGACCTCGTGCTAGGCTATTTACCTGTATATAGTCAATAAACGACCCCATTGGCTACTGTTCTTCTATGTCTCAGTTGCTGATAGAGTCGCAGGTTTCGGTTCGTCTGTTTCTGAGGAGGGATCTGTTGAAACGGATTCAATATGCGCGGCTGGAGAGGCGGATTCACCGGAGTCTCTCAGACGATCCGTTAGTCGATCCGTTAATTGCGTCAGTCTTTCCGTTGCCGTTTCAATGCGGTCTGCAAAGCGTTCCGCCGTCTTGTCGAGTTTAGCCGCATGTTGATTGATGGTTCGCTGTACTCGTTCCGCCTTCTCCATATCGCCTTCCCGTCTGGCTTCAGTCAGTCGCGCGAATGCGCGAGCCAATTTGTCGGCTTGTCGTTCAACGGTTTCTTGGAATGTTTCAGCTAACTTGGCAAGGGTTTTGGCACCCTTCAGGATCCGTTTCCCAATATTCTCTAAGAAGCTGCCAACTCCGCTGATGGCTTCGGCATCACGGTGCGGCTCGATGGTTGGATTTGGCTTTTTCTCCGATGATTCAACGCTGGAATTCAGAGCAGGCGAAGTATGGTCTTCCTCCTCCGTTTGGGTTGGCTGCTGTATTGGTCGAGATTCAAATAAGTTCCGGAGGAAACTCAAGAAGGTCGATGGCGACAGCGGAGGTGCCGATTCGTGGTTGACGGCAGGGAGAGCAATCCTTGGACTCTCGGCTGGTTGGAGCAAATTGGTGCGGCTTACAGCTAGGGACTCTGTATGCTGGATGTGCACTTCCACGCTGGCTAACGAACCCGAAGCCTGAACGCGCTGAGCGTTCGTAAGTGCTGATGGAATATTGCCCGCCGTGACATCCCGTTTCAGCCCATTCACTTGGCGAATGATGTGTTGAATGTCTCGAATTTCTTCGTCGTTCAAATCCCCTTCAATGGTCAGACGTTTCTCCTGGGTAAGCTCGCCTTCAAGCACCTGAGATCGCAAGGAGACGGGTTGCCCTTCCACCACGCCCCGCGCATTGTATCGCACTGCGGTTCCTGCAAAGCTGGTATTGGTTGAGAGGGTGACACGATCGCCTTGGGCCGTGACGATGGATAGCCCTGTGTGCGTCTGAGACTGTGCATCAACTGTGGAAAGGTGCTGCGTGGATCGACCATCTGATGAACTGAATAAATTGGCAAACCGTGTGAAGAGTGAAAAATCTGGTGTAATTACATTCATACGTTATACTCGCTCGATTGGGCTCACGAACAATGGGGCTATTAGCCAATTCTTACTTTTAGTGCTGTGTCGGTTTTTCTCATGGAGAAACTTTACAGTTGGATGCAACTGAAGGGAGTTTTCACCTTACCCAATGACCAACTCCACTCTGTATTATGACTTAGTTGCGAAACATTCATTCATGGCTGTTGACTCGATCCCAACTTTTGGAACAGCGGAAGTCCGGGCATCCGTTTTTTAGGACAGTCTGCCTAGGCTGGGTGCGAGTCTACCCCGAGATAACTGTGGATTTTTTCATCTGAACCTAAAAAGTGATGAAGAGAGGACGTAGGCAATGCCTGCCTCAGCCTGTGAGGACCACACGAAAACTGCACGCTTCTTCTTGAATTGATGGAGTGGTTTATTAAGGAATATTTCTCTCGCTGCCTAGCCGAATGAGGAGTTTCCATGCTTGGGGCAATTGTTGGAGACATCATAGGCTCAGTCCATGAAGGTCGTGGAACAAAAACGAAAGACTTCCCCCTTTTTGTCCAGGCCTCTACCTTCACTGATGACACGGTCTTAACCGCAGCCGTGGCCGAGTGGCTTCTGACTGGGCAAGACCTGACAAGCCTTCTGCACGCTTTCTACCGGGCCTATCCTGGCCGGGGCTATGGTGGCATGTTCCACGCCTGGGCTGGCAAGGAACGACGGGAACCCTACATGAGCTTTGGTAACGGGGCAGCCATGCGTGTGAGCCCGGTCGGGTTCGCCTTTTCAACCTTAGAGGAAGTCTTGGCCTGGGCCGAGCGGAGTGCGGCGGTCACGCATAATCATCCAGAGGGGATTCGCGGAGCACAAGCCACTGCCGCCGCCATCTACTACGCGCGACGGGTCAAAAAACAGGACGACATCCGCCAGCGCTTGGAATCCCAATTCGGCTATGACCTCAGCACGCCGCTCGACCAGATCCGCCCCGTATATCGCTTCAACGAGACCTGTCAGGGAACGGTGCCGCAGGCCCTAAGGGCATTTCTTGAATCGGTGAGCTATGAAGATGCCATTCGCAACGCTATCTCCCTGGGAGGAGATGCTGACACCTTAGCCTGTATCACCGGCGGGGTGGCCGAAGCCTACTATGGAGGTGTTCCGCAGGATATTGCCACGCGGGCGATGTCGTTCCTTGATGCGAGGTTGACGGACATTGTCATGCGGTTTCGGAGTCGGTTTGGCCTTCCGTAGCAAGGGCACGAAAGAAGAACAGCCAATGAACGCGGAGCCTTGATTGTGGATTCGAATAAAAAGGGAATACCATGAATGTAGGGATAGGTTGAGAAAGAAACCTGATGAGTCAGCTAAAATTTGTATCCAAACTTTCGGAGTAAGGTTTTTCTCGCTTCCTGATCCTGCGCCTGTTCAATGCCTTTGGGCGGGACACCATCCACCACGCCCAAGATGGCCCGACCTTGCCCAGTTTGCGCTAAGATGACTTCCACTGGATTGGCAGTGGCACAGTAGATCGTACAGACTTCAGGGACCTGTCGAATGGCTGGGAGCACGTTAATGGGGAAGCAATGACGCAAGAAGATGAGAAAACTATGACCTGCCCCGATGGCGTGGGCATTGGTGCGGGCCAGTTCAGTTAGCTCTTGGTCTGTTCCGCTCCATCGAACAAGACATGGGCCGGAAGCTTCGCAAAATGCCAGACCGAATTGGGCGTTTGGGACAGCGGTCACGAGTGTTTCATGGAGATCTTCAACGGTTTTGATAAAATGGGCTTGTCCAAGGATCAGGTTGATTTCCTCGGGTTTCTGAATAGCGACAGAGAGAAGCTCAATAGCCATCTTTTTCATCCTCCAGAAGTTCTCAGGAGACACCTAGGTTGTTGCCGGTCTATCGTCCATAGCGTCCCATAAGCTGGGCTTCCGCCAGAATATGTCCCTTTGTGGCTGTGACTACCTGAGCTTTCGTTGCCCGTGGCTTGAGATGAAGCACCGTATCGAGAGCGTACAGCTTGAAGTAGTACCGGTGGGGTTTCCCTGGAGGAGGACAAGGGCCGCCATAGCCAACCCGCCGAAAATCGTTGATCCCATGGATCGCGCCTGATCGAAAGGTTTCCTGGGGAGGCACTCCTTCAGGAAGAGATGTTTCAGTGGGAGGAATGTTAAACAAGACCCAGTGCACCCACGTGCCCATGGGGGCATCGGGATCGTCACAAATCAAGGCGAGGGAGCGTGTTCCTTGCGGTACCCCCTGCCATTGTAACGGCGGTGAGACATCAGGACCCTCACAGGTGTATTTTTTAGGAATGAACGCTCCTTCTTGAAAAGCTGAACTTGTGAGCGTGAATGTCATAACCCAATCCTCCAAGAGATGTTAGAGACGGATAAAAGATCCAAGAGACGACAATCGTGTTATTCCAGGCGCTTCAAGATGTTTTGCAAAATGGCCTTTCGTTCCTTCAGGTCTTCTCGCAATTCCTGCTTTTCTGTATCTGCAATTTCATGGCCGAGCTCTGAAACCGCAGTCTTAAGCGCCCAAGCCAACACTTCTTGCTCTTTCGGATCCAACGCTAATTGCATCGTGCTTTATCCTCCTCCTTGGCGTAAGCTTATGGGCGGATGGCTCACAAGAAAGCGGTGATTAGCCGCAACTGTAATCAAGCCTAATGATCAACGCAAGAGAGGAGTGAAAAATCGTGTGAACATAGAGGGATGTGAATGAACGAACACTGGTCAAGTCTGCTGAAGTTACGGCTGAATAGGCAGTCGCTGAGGGCCCCATTGGCCAGGAGCCTTGTCGAACACGCCGGGGCAGCGAGCCCCACAGAACCGGCAGGATCCCCGCTCGTCGAGATTCCAGGCAGTTAGTCGATACCAATCCCGTCCAATAAGCACAGTTCCACAGGCAGAGCAATACGTGCTGGCACCTGTTTCATCGGAGACATTGCCGGTATAAGCATATTTTAGCCCATTTTTAAGCGCGATGTTTCGGGCCCGGGTGAGAGTCGCAGGAGGCGTAGGCGGAGTATCAAGCATCTTCCAATCCGGATGAAAGGCCGTAAAATGAATGGGAACGTCGGGCCCGAGCTGGTCTACCACCCATTGGGTGAGAGATTCGAGTTCTTCGTCAGAGTCATTATGCCCGGGAATAAGCAAGGTGGTAATTTCCAACCAGACGCTCGTATGGTGTCTAAGATATTGCAAAGTTTCCAACACCGGCTGCAAATGAGATCCCGTCAAGGTGCGATAAAACCGCTCACTAAAGGCTTTGAGGTCCACATTCGCAGCATCCATGTAGTGATAAAATTCCGCTCGGGGTTCCTCACACACATAGCCGGCAGTCACGGCCACGGATTTGATCCCATACGCTCGACATGCCTGTGCCACATCAATGGCATATTCATGAAAGATCACCGGATCGTTGTAAGTGTAAGCAACGCTCGGGCAGCCCTGCTCCGCGGCCAGTCGAGCAATGTCCTCGGGAGAGGCGGATTGCGCCAGGATGTCCATTTCCCGGGACTTGCTCATATCCCAGTTTTGGCAAAACTTGCAGGCCAAATTACATCCGGCTGTGCCAAACGAGAGGACAGCCGTGCCGGGCAAGAAATGATACAGGGGTTTCTTCTCGATGGGATCGATACAAAATCCACTTGACCGGCCGTAGGTCGTCAGGACAATCTGATTTTCATGCCGGGCTCGGACAAAGCACATCCCCCGCTGCCCTTCCTGAAGCCGGCAGAACCGGGGGCAGAGATCGCACTGAATGCGGCCATCCGCCAGTCGATGCCAGTATTTGGTAGGATGAAACATGCCAACCATACTTTATATTATACCACCATACCACCTCAGTATGAGCTTATAGAGACTGTCTCGTTCTTCCTACAGGTTGCTGATGATTGAACTTGATGGCGCCCACTTATCGGGAAGCGGGACTATTGTTCGCCAAGCCGTGGCTTTCTCCGCTTTGCGAGGGGTGCCTCTTCACGTGGTCAATGCCAGGGCCAAACGTCCTAAACCAGGCCTTCGCCCCCAACATGTTCGGGTTGTTGAGGCCATTCGAGAGGTGGTTCAGGGATCGACCCAAGGAGCTGTGGAAGGTTCGCAAGAATTTACATTTTACCCAGGAAAGCCCGGACAGGCCACTAGGTATGAGTGGGACATTGGTTCCGCCGGATCGACCACGATGCTGGCTCTGGCTGTCTTACCGGTGTTGACCTGTTTGGGGCGGGTCATCCATGTGACGATTCGGGGAGGGCTGTTTCAAGATTATGCGCCCTCGGTGTTTCACCTCCAGCATGTTATAGTACCCTTGCTCCGTCGAATGGGGCTCGATGTTGATGTGGAGATGCAGAGACCGGGGTATGTGCCGAGGGGCGGCGGGGAATTGTGCCTGACGGTCAGGCCCGCAGCTCTACCTCTGGCATCTTTGAGCCTCGAACAGCGTGGCTCGGTGCAGCGTATTTGGGGCATTGCCTTCTCCTCGCATCTCGAAACTCGCCGAGTGAGCCAGCGAATGGCGGAGGCAGCGATAGCTGTTTGTGCAGAGGCAGGGTATTGTGCTCATATCGAGCCGAAAGACGATCAAACCGCGCCTCAGCCAGGGGCCGCACTGGCCGTGTTCGCAGACTGTGCTGGAGGAATAAGGCTAGGTGCCGATCGGGCGGGTGCACCCAATCGCCGAGCTGAAATGATTGGCCGTGATGCCATGCGCATGCTGTTAGAGGACTTAGCCACTGGTGCCACGGTTGATCGCTTTGCCGCTGATCAACTGATCCCCTTTGCCGCTCTCGCAAAGGGAACAAGCCAGTTTCTCATCCCTGCCGTAACCGATCATGTGCAGACACAGGCTTGGTTAGTCTCCACACTCCTTGGGGCAACAGTGCAGATAGAAGAACGGAGGGTGTCGATCCAGGGCATCGGATTCGTTGGATAGAACGGCTAACTTTTGAGAATGCCGAGTTTGCGCTCCACCTGGCTCAAGCCCTGCTGGTGAGGAGGTCTTTAGTAGTCTTTTAGCCTGTGAGTTATTTGCTTTCCATTGACATCATCGCTGGGGCACGCCATACTCCCAGGACAACGTCATCTTGCGAGGCACGGCATGCCCACTCTGGAAGAACGCGTGGCCTACCTGGAAGGCAAAGTGGAGGAACAGTCCCGCGGGTTTGGGGAGCTTCGGGATCTCATCCTCCATCTGAACAGCCGGGTGGATGCCCTCGACCAGAAGGTGGGTCGCTTCAGGGAGGAACTGGCCTCTCGCATCGATCGAGTTGAGGCCCGTATCGATCGAGTTGAGGCCCGTATCGATCGAGTTGAGGCCCGTATCGACGCCCTCGATGCCAAGTTC
>RFGT01000075.1 GCA_003696975.1 Nitrospirota bacterium
CCCAATCCCGTTTCAATCATTCCAAAGACAATCAAGGCAATCACGTTTGCAATAGTTAGTTTTTTCCCAGAAAATCGGCTCATTGCTATTGATTGCTCATTTTTTACATTTTCTGGCAAAATGTACCACACTGCCCAAGAGAAAGCCACACCCGCTACTGCAAAGCCCAACGCCCACCAGTAGTAGGGTTTCTTGCCAACAGTCAACCCAAGTCGTTGCGCAATATCGTGCCATTCGGCCTTATTCTTCCACTTTACAATAAGAGCGTAAATCGCCAAAGGAATGCTATACAAGATCAATGATGTCATATTGCATTCTCCAAAACGATGATTTGGCAGTGTTTGTCCAATCTTAAAGGAAACCTGTTTTTCAGGTCACTGCAAAAGGCGGTTTCGTTTGCAAGAGACGGGCTAACGGCGCTGCGGATGAGCCGGGGCGGTGGAGCGGGCGGAGCCCGGCGGAATCGGCGACGGCTCCATCCGCTGGTTGGGCCGCCGCTGCATGCCCTTGTTAGACGGTCGGCGCTGTGCCGGTGACGATGTGGGCAGGCGCGTTGAAGACAACCTGACCGTCTCTGGCTACGTATTCCGCAAGCGCGCTTTCCGCCTCCGCCAGAATTTCGTAGATTTGCTCCTCATTCAGCAGGACTCCCATGACTGGCAGCCAACCCCTGAGGTCAGCCTCGACCATTGTCTTTACGCTCGGAAAGCGCGCCGTTCCATTGTGTGTCGCGACGCTTACAGACTCGACTCCGGAATTCTCAAAGAGATCGGCCAACGCTGCGTTATCCCCGAGCACGAATGGAGCTCGCAAGGCATCCGCAGCTGCCTTGCCGGCGAGTCGCTCAAGGAGGGCCACCTCAATCGGATATGCGGCAGAGTTTTCCAAACTGTCCCACACGGCGACAGCCAGTTTTTGGCCTGGTTTCAGAACACGCAGCATTTCCCGCAGAGCCTGGGAGCGATCGGTGAAGAACATTAGGCCAAACTGGCAACACACTGCATCAAAGGATCGATCAGGATATGGAATGGACTCGGCCGCCCCTTCAATCCACTCGATATGTGGCGCCAGTTCGTTAGCCACAGCCAGCATCCCACGCCCAGGGTCGACTCCTGCGACAAATCCAGTACCTCCGACCCGCACCGCTGCCTCCCTCGCCAAGACCCCGGTCCCGCACGCAACATCGAGGACCCGATCCCCAACGCTGACCCTGGCACCGTCAAGTACGCGAGGACACCACTGCTTGAACAAAGCCGGTACATGCAGGTTTTCGTACGCTCGCGCTCCCGCAATTTGGTCTTCAAGGTTCGCATCTTGCATAGTAGGCCTCCTATGGCCGTCTAACGATGCGGCTCAGCGGCCGTGGTGGTGACTGCACAACCACCACGGCCAACCCGCACCTCCCCTTACATTTCGCGCCCACTTCCCCGCGCGGCAGAGCCGCTGTCTGCTGCAGCCGTGGTTAGGCGAAGCCAAGCGTTTCTCGGGTCAAAGGCACAGTGGTCTCATAGGGCCAAGAACGCCTCGATGACTTGATACACCTTGAACCTGGAAACGATATGACAGATGGCTCTTGAACCATCTTCAAACCTATACTTCCTTCAGTTCTTCCAACAAATCTTCCAACAGAGTAGCCGCGACCACGATCTCAGACCCTGCCAGTCCTACGGAACAAAATAGCGTAATCCCTTCTCTTGATAAACAGCCTGCCCGTCGGCCAACGACCACATCACTTAATTCCACCATCCGTTCTCGCTCGGGGGTGTTCGCCAGGAAGAACGGTTTGGCATACGCATCGACCTGAGCCAGGGAATCGGTGGCGATCACCTCTGCCTTGCGAGCGGTCTCTATCGGCACCTCGTGGGCCTCCGTGAATTTCGGCCCGATAGTGTTGATGTGGGTGCCGGGCTGGAGCCATTCGGTGTCAAACACGGGCGTTCGGCTTGTCGTGGCGCAAATGAGCACCTCGGCGTTCCGGACGACCTCTTCGGAGGATGAGGCTACCTGAATAGGTAGCCTCATCACACGTTGCATTTCCTCTACGAAGGCTTCACGATGGGCAGGGGTTGGGCTGTAAACGATGACCTGCTTAAAAGATCTGACCGCCATAGCGGCTTGTAGGTGGAATCCCGCTTGAAAACCGGCTCCCAGAATACCCAGGGATGTTGCATCGGGACGGGCCATATATTTTAGCGCCACGGCGTTGATAGCCGCCGTACGAATGGCCCCAAGCATATTGCCCAGGATAAGCCCTTTGAAACGACCGGTTTGGGCATCGAACACGGCGACCAGTTGCGTATGATCGGGGGAGTTCTCCGGGAAGGTGTCATAGACCCGAAACCCAATGGTGTGGGAGTACTGTATCTCCGCGCCAGCCGTAAACACCAGGGCTCCTCGAGCCACACGCACGGAAAACCGGGGAGGCCCAACAAGTCTGTCCAATGATTTGGCGATGAGCGCTTGTTCAACCGCCTCGATGGCCCTCTGGATAGCGAACGTAAGCTTGGGGCTTATATCCATATCCGTCAGAATTCGATAGGTCATTCTCCCCTCCGGTATGCCTAACGGCTCCATCCGCTGGTTGGGCCGCCGCAAGCGCAGCGAGCAAGGCCCAGCCAGCGGACGCAGTCCGCAGCGTAGTTGAGTCCGGCCGCGCAGCGGTCGGACTCAACTATTTATTAACCCGAATCACTTTCTGGATAAGAGCCCAATCTGCGTGTTATCCCGCACGAATTTCCGGATAACCACCCAAAACACCCCAAAAACCCGACGAATCTTCGGGGTAAGACGAAATTTCCGGATTTATGCCGATTTCGAGGGCCCGAACATGCAGTACCATAGTCCTATGCGTCAACTATAGCACCTCCGCAATGTGTTGGCAAGGGGCACTTTCATGACCATGACGACAGCAAACCAACCGCTGCGATTTCTAGACCAGGTTCGCCACGCCATCCGCAGCAAGCTCTCCTCCTACCGCGCAGAACAGACCTACGCCAGGCTGCCTGGCCATCGCCCTTGCGCTTCAGTATCCAGGCGTCTTCTCGGCGTCCAGGGATGTGGAAGGCCCCCATGCACCTTCGGTCCGCCGCGGGGATGAAAAAGTGCATATGACAGCGAATAGGAGGATTGCGCGAATCGGTGCAGCGTCGGCTCGAAGGAAA
>RFGT01000007.1 GCA_003696975.1 Nitrospirota bacterium
AGTCCTCGACAGGCTTGGAAGAATGTGTGGGGTCGCTTCTCGTGTCACAGCCGGCCAGTGAGAGGCTGGCTATCACCGCCGCGCAGAAACCTAATAGAAAGCGGACATGCAGATCGGTAGTGTGCGTGCAAGAGGGAAGAATCCAGTCTCTGAGTTGGCGAAAATCTTTCATGGCCGCTGGTTATGGAGCAAAAGGCGCACACCCTCTAGGGAGGGTCTCTTGAAAACTCTATATTGTACTCGGACTTGACGTTAAAGGCATCCTCGCGTCACTCTAGAGAGACGCAGGCTGATAGGTGTGTATGATGCCGTATGTGGGAACGAAACAGCCCGCCAGTTATCGGGCCTTGCTCCGAAATGGTGAGCTCTACACTCGGGTCGAGCATGCGCGACTGGCGCTCCAATCATGTCGTGTGTGCCCCCGGCATTGTGCCGTGAATCGACTTGCCGGGGAACTCGGGACGTGTCTGGTTGGGGCCAAGGCCCTCGTAGCGAGCGCCCATCCTCATTTTGGAGAAGAGTTTCCCATCCGTGGGTGGTTTGGCTCGGGCACGATTTTCTTTGCCGGGTGCAATTTGCGGTGCCTGTATTGCCAGAACCACGACATCAGCCACGCCCCCAACGGACAAGAGCTGGAATCCGATGAACTGGCAGCCCTTATGTTGGCTTTGCAAGAGCAAGGGTGCCACAACATTAATTTGGTGAGTCCCTCTCATCAGGTTCCCCAAATTCTCGAGGGCATTCTCGTGGCGGCGCAACGGGGGCTTCGCTTACCCATCGTGTATAACACCAGTAGTTACGACGACCTCGAGATGTTACGCCTCCTCGAAGGAGTCGTCGATATCTACATGCCTGACTTCAAATATGCAGACGCGGTGATCGGCCGTCGGTTGTCAAAAATTCCGGATTATCCCTCCCGCGCTCAGGCGGCTCTCAAAGAGATGCACCGGCAAGTGGGAGATCTGGTGTTGGATGAGGATGGGATTGCTGTACGCGGGCTTTTGGTACGACATCTCGTTTTACCGGAAAACCTTGCAGGCACGGAAGAAGTCATGCGCTTCTTGGCTCATGAGATCTCCCGAGACACTTATGTCCACATCATGGACCAATACTACCCCGCCGCAAAGGCCTCTCGGCACCCCGTGCTCAACCGCCGGGTGCGGACCTACGAAGTCGAAGCGGCCATTGCCCAAGCCCGAGCATGCGGCCTCTATCGGCTGCATGAGGAATAAACGCGAATGAAGGGGGTTGCGAAGTCCCTTGGTAAGGGCGACCGGGAACCTCCGTGTGGAGCCGTTCGGATAACATCCCACTCCGCGCACCACGTTCCTTCTCAGTGCCTAACGATCGATGAAGATCATTGCGTTGAGCGCAGGTTTTGCGTTGAGGAGAGACGCATTTTCGATGCGTGAGCGCGCGCAGAAAGTCCGGAATATGATAAGAGGAGAGAGCTGGAGGCCGGAATGCCATTTGTGAACTTCCCAAAGGAAACGTGCAGAGTTATTCACCGGTCATCGATTGTAGTAAGAAAAGCAACGATCAAATTTCCAAGGACTAAGGCCCTTCGTTTAGGGGCGGTGAACAGGTTCATGTTTTGGATATTCGTTTGGCGTCAATCGTAAGAGGATAGCGGGCGTATTTGTTAGCCGGTCATGAGACCTTGCATGCTGGACAGGACTTCTCTCAACCACCAGTGTGCCGTTTTGGAAGCGAAGCGGCGTGGTTGTATACGGGGAGATGCGCTCGCCGGGCAGAAGAATCCCAACAAGGTTGAGCGGATCGGCGGGGGCAAGGAGAATCTCTTGCGCGCCTAATTGGGGATCGCGACGCACGGCGCGAAGGGCCTCCACGGCTTCCGGCAAGGCAAATTGTTCGCCAGTAAATCCCCCGACGAACCGCCCGCCGCGAATTTCGCCCCGCCATTCCATGCGCCGATAGACAACGAGCAATTCATGCCACGGCGGGGAGATGGCTTCGCGCTTGATGAGATCTCGGAAGACAATCCCATACCGAACCAACAGTTGCTTGGCCCAACGCTCAGTCCGTTGTTGAGGATCGTGGTCTGATGTTGCTTGATGCGCCGGCGGGAAGGGTAAGAGTGCCCATCGTCCCGCGCTGTGCCGCGGGCGTCGTGCCCGCTCTTTCCCTTCCGCTCGCCGCCGTCGCGGGTCGAGTAAGGCCCGCAAGTTGTCAAACCCATCGGCCGTGACCAGACCGGCTGCTGTGAGTTCCCATAACGCGGTTTCGATTTGCGACGACAAATGGCCCGTGCCGGTTTTCACATCCACAAAAAAGCTGGCCCCATAGGTTTTCAGGTGTCGCAACACATCCACGGCCACGTCGCTTAAGAGCTGGCTGATAGTCTCGATTGTCACTCTCGTTCCGCGTCTGGCCAGCGCCAACAGCCAGAAGAGATCTTGGCGCAAACAGAAACTCAATGGAGCCGCACTGGTCGGATTGACGGCGCGGCGCGGTGTGCTTCTTTCGGCAACACTGTCCTGGTCGCTAGTGCCCAAGAGCAACAAATTCGGAGTGAGAGCTGTCTCCGGCCAAGTGAGCCGGCCCCACGCCACCTCACCTCGCAAGCACAGGTGGTCCAGCAATTCCGGTTTGTAATCGGATATCCGTTCTTTGAACAGAGAGCGTTCCCAGGCAGAGGCCGGTGCCTCAAAGCCTGACAGTTGGGTGACGATTTGGCGCAGGCCCGCTTCGCCGTGAAGCTGGGTCCCCGGCGCTCGATGTTGCCACCGGAACAGAAACCGCATGAACTCGGCAGCCGATACCGGTTCAATTTCCCGGCGCAAAGATACGACCGTGCGGTGATGAATGCGTGCCAGTAAGCGGCGATGACACCATTCCTCTTCCCGTGCTTGCGCCTGTGTGGTGTCCTCTTCCACTCTTTGCAACGGTGTAGTGAGCATATGGGCCGTGGGCCAAAATCGCCCCCGGAGCACGAGGCCTTCGCCTTCCAAACGACAGAGCGCACTCTGAATGCGTGATACAGACAAATGGAGTTTGGCCGCCAACTCGGACGCGGTGACGGGCCCGCATACTTCCATCCATCCCCGAACGATCAGTTCCACGCCGGCTTCTCCAGTTTCATGGGCTTTGATCTGCTGCTGGTTGGCGGGGAGAGTCGGCCACTCCACAGGAGAGTCCGAGACAATCTCAAGGCAGGGAAAGACCTCTTTAAGCGCCGGCACATGCTCCACAGTAGCCCAGCCACGAATCCTATGCATGCCTTTGCGTTCTTGCCCAATCTGGATCACAACCGCCAAGCCTGATTGAACCAGTGATGGGAAGAACTCGTTCCATCCGATGGCTTTAGGCTCAGTCTCCGGTACCCAAACCAGAAGCGAGAGGGCGTCATACAGTTCGTCAGCGTCGCGGACGACCGGCCAGGCCTCGTCGATCACCGTCTCGATTGCTGCCTTGTCCAGCTCCCCAAGGCGGTCACCGGCGTCCGGAAGCACCCGCCGCAGATTCACTGCCCGCGCTCGGCGCTCTTCCAGCGGCGCATCGTCCAAGAAGGCATACGGATTGGCGTTTAAAATTTCATGAGAAAACAACGAGGGAGCCGGTGACTCAACCGCCAATGTGCGAATCCGCCCGTCTTCGATGCCTTGGAGGATCTGAATCAAGCCCTCGATATCCATGGCCTCCGTAAGGCAATCTCGCATGGTTTCTTGGATGAGTGGATGATCCGGAATGGGTCGATCGCCCACGTGATTGTCCTGGCAGGCGGTGGCCAGCGGAAACGTTGCGGCCAGCAAATCCTCCGCCCGCATGCGCTGGATGTGGAGGGGTACTTTTCGCCCGTGTTGAAAGCGTTGCAGCGCCAGGGCGCGGGCTGCCGTCCACCGCCATCGGGTTAAAAAGAGCGGAGAGCCCAATACAGCTTGCATCAGCACCTCGCGCACGGTCCGGGAGTGGAGAAACGTGAACACGGCATCGAGTGGAACGCTGTGCTGTTCGCGAAGCGACAGCACGAGTCCATCATCCGTGGCAGCCGCCTGGAGTTCAAAGTCGAACTGAGTGCAAAACCGTTTGCGGAGAGCCAGACCCCAGGCGCGGTTTACGCGACCGCCAAACGGCGCATGGATGACCAATTGCATGCCGCCGCCCTCATCAAAGAATCGCTCGGCGATGATGCGATCCTGGGTCGGCACCGCCCCCAATTGGCTCTTTCCCGTCGCAATGTACGCGATGAGTTGATCGGCGCCGCCGTCGTCCAGGCCGCAGGCTTGTATCAGCCATGCGCGCGCCGCGCTTCGCGCGTCCGGTACATCTTGGTCCAACAATCGGCTGATCTGTTCGCGAAGTCGCGCCACTGCCGCGGATAACTCTGCGGTGCGAGCGGGTGCCTCTCCGCGCCAAAAGGGAATGGTCGGCGGCGCGCCATGTGCGTCTTCCACGTGCATCTTGCCCGTTTCCACTCCGCGAATGCGCCAGGACGAAGTGCCGAGAAGAATGATATCCCCCGCCAGGCTTTCCATGGCGAAATCTTCATCCACGGTTCCCACGACCGTGCCATCCGGCTCGGCGACGACTGCATAAGCGGCAGTATCGGGGATCGCACCGCCTGAAGTCAGCGCGACTAATCGCGCTCCTCGTCGCGCTCGGATCCGGCCTTTGTGCCGGTCATACACGATATGGGCTTGCTGGCGCCGCCGGCCTGGGATATAGCCCTCGGCGAGCATGTGAACCACCTGCTCGAACTGTTGGCGGCTTAGATGGCGATAGGGATAGGCGCGGGTACAGAGGGCATACAACTCGTCGATTGCCCATTCCTGTGCGGCGACTTCGGCTACGATCTGTTGCGCGAGGATATCCAGAGGGGTTACCGGAATCGTTACGGGATCAAGATCTCCGGCTTGCATCGCCTGCACGACCGCTGCGCATTCGACCAATTCATCGCGTGTCGTGCAAAAGAGGCGGCCTTTGGGTATCGCCCCGATCCAATGTCCGGCCCTTCCGATCCGTTGGATGCAGGTGGAGATGGCGCGCGGTGAGCCGATTTGGCACACCAGGTCAACGTGGCCGATATCGATGCCCAGCTCCAACGAAGCCGTTGCCACCACGACGCGGGTCTCTCCTCGTTTGAGTCGCTCTTCGGCGGAGAGACGGAGTTTCCGCGAAAGACTTCCATGATGCGAGGCGACCTGATCATCACCGAGGCGTTCGGCCAGATGATGGGCCATCCGTTCCGCCAACCGGCGGGTGTTGACGAATACCAGCGTTGATTGATGTTGGCGCGCCAACTCTGCCACGCGGTCATAAATGTCCGACCATACAGCATTGGTCGCTACTGCGCCTAACTCGTCGCGGGGCACCTCCACATGGAGATCCATGGCTCGCCGTTGGCCGATGTCCACGATGTGACAGTTGGCGGAATGCCCGCCGTGTTTTGCCTCCGGCCCATGGGTTGCGGTTCCGCCGACCAAAAATCGCGCAATTTCTTCCAACGGCCGCTGTGTGGCCGAGAGCCCGATCCGTACAGGAGATCGGAAGCACAATGCATCGAGCCGCTCCAATGACAGGGCCAGATGCGAGCCGCGCTTGGTGGAGGCGACGGCGTGAATTTCATCGACGATGATCGTGCGCACGTGCCGAAGCAGCACCCGACTTTTCCGGGCGGTCAGCAAAAGATAGAGAGATTCCGGTGTGGTTACAAGGATGTGGGGCGGACGCCGAAGTTGCTGTTGCCGAACGGTTTGGGGTGTATCGCCGGTTCGGACCTCGACCCGAATCGAAGGGGCCAGCAAGCCAGTGGAGATGGCCAGTTGAGTTATCTCGGCCAAAGGGTCCTGCAGGTTTTTCTGAATGTCGTTACTGAGCGCCTTGAGCGGGGAGACATAGAGGACGTAAATGGTCTCCTCTAAATCACCCGCGAGTGCCTGTTGCAGGAGATCATCGATACACGTAAGAAACGCCGCCAGCGTTTTTCCCGAGCCCGTGGGTGCGGCAATCAACGCATGCGCTCTGGAGCGAATCGCCGGCCAACTGGCAACTTGGACATCGGTTGGCTCCCCGAATCGGGTACGAAACCATTCGGCGATCACGGGATGAAAATGCGACAACGGCATGAAGACTAATCATAGCATATTCGTTTGCCTATCGAGATGGAAGCAACAGCGTGGTGGAGAACACATCAAGAAGGTCCTCTGCCGCATGGTGCGAGAGAAAGATGAAACAAGCTACCTTGTTGCTTACTGCTGGAAGTGAAAAGACGTTCGGACCGTTGCCGTGACGCTCGAACGCGACCCCGCCATGGCGGCCTGGGTGCGTGATCGCATGGGGCATCCTCGTCAATCGTTGTCCTTTCACAAGAATGGCCGATTGACCATACGACTCACTGTTGCCGAAACACGGGACCTGATTGGCTGGGCGTTGAGCTTCGGGAGTGACGGCAGGGTGAGTGGACCCGACACGCTGCTTCACGTGGTGAGGGGAGAAGCGCGGAAGCTTGTTGCGTCGAAATAACTCGAGGGCAGCATACGCCGGTGAAGAAAATAGATCGAGTTTGACCCAATCTGTCACAACTCCAACGGCTGTTTTTTGACAAGCAGGTGGAGAAACCGTTTTGAAAATCCTGGAAAAGCCTTGTACCGGAGGATTGTCTTGAAAAGGTGTTTTCACCAATAATAAAAGCAATACCCTAATACGCTGAAATACTCCTCGGGAAATGAGAGCTATGCCTCATTTCGATCGGCCCGACCCGAGACCTCCTCATGCAGGCCATACGGGGCAAGTGCCCAAAGCCATTCGGAGGCGGTTCACGAAGTTCTTGTTGATCCTGGCACTCGGTGTCGTGACGATGTGGCTGACCGTGCGCATTGGTCTGCGTCCGACTCCCGAATCTGTCCGCGACATGATTCAGTCCCTCGGGATGGTGGGTCCTCTCCTCTACTTGTTGGTCTTTTTCATTCGACCGATTTTCCTCATTCCGTCGGTCTTGCTGTTTCTGGCTGCAGGACTCGCCTATGGTCCCTTCTGGGGGCCATTACTGGCGTCGGTGGGGGCAGCTGGAGGGGGAGCCCTGGGGTTCTGGATCGCGCGATCCATGGGACGCGACTATGTGATACGCAAGCTGAAATTTGGAGCGCAGACGATTCACCATACTCATTTCAGTTTTGTCGTGGTGTGGCTGCTCAGTCTGTTTCCCGTGATGCCGGTGACAGCCATCAATTATGGAGCGGGATTGTCGCACATGCCGTTTCTTTCCTACTGGACAGCGCATGTTCTGGGATTGACCCCCCGTGCATTCGCATACGGGTTTTTGGGACACACATTGCTGGAAATTGGCTCTCCCCGATTTCAGGCAGCGGTTCTGATCCTGGTGGTCTTGTCAGGCGCTACCTATCTCTTGAAGCGATATTTCCAAACTGTCCGAAAGAATGCTCAACACCCGCCGATCCTTCCCGGGTAATGACTGAACGTGGAGGGCCTGGAGGAAGGGTTCTCTTGTCTAACTGGCCTCTTTTGGCGACCCGCATAGTCTACGCTGAAGACGGATGTCTTTCGCTCTCACCCCGCTTTTTTGAGGAAACAGGTTGCGGGGGGTTCCGTGTGATCCCTATAATCCTGCCAGGTGAATTGAACAAATCAGCGTGAAGAGTGTATGGCCTCTGGATCGCCATAGGCCCCGGTCCGGAACAAGACCATGTGAAGGTTGTGAGGTGCTGGAATGACGGGAGAGGAAAGGGATACAGCGAGTATGGAAACATCAGTAAGTGCAAGCAAGGATCCCAAGCAATACCCTAACCTGCGAAACCTGCAATATTCCCCGCTCAAACACGGAGACGAGCAATTCATCGTCTTGTGGGATCCGACGGGGTTATCGCAGGAGCGATTGGTGATTCCACTCCACCTGTTTTATCTCTTTCAATTTTTCGATGGCGAGCATTCTCTCGAACAGATCGGGGTAGAGTATCTCAAAAAGTATGGCGAATTCTTGATGCCTAACCGCCTCGTCCGGCTAATTGAGGAGTTGGATGCCAAACTGTTTCTGGAAGGTGAACGATGTGAGCAGGCTAAGGCCGCGGCGCGCGCGGCGTATTCGCAATCTCCTCGCCGGTCGGCGGCGTTCGCCGGCAGGAGTTATGAGGCGGATCCGGAGAAATTGCGAGCCCAACTGGAGGGGTTTTTCACGTCAAAGGAAGGGCCCGGCACCGCGCCGTCGGTCCATGCGGGTCAACGTATTCGCGGGTTGGTGGCTCCTAGTTATGAGGTGAAAGAAGCCGGTCCCCTGTATGCCTGGGCATACAAGGAGCTTCGCGAAGCCAGGACTCCCGATGTTTTTGTGTTGGTGGGCACATGCCATGCCGGCCTTGAGCAGGGAATCGCCGTGACGTCAAAGGATTTCGAAACCCCCCTCGGTGTCGTTCCCGTGCATCGGCCGCTCCTGGAAGCCCTCAACGCTCGGGCAGGGGAAATGTTTTATGAGGAAGAACTGCGGCATCAAGCCGAACACAGCCTCGAATTCCAGTTGCCGTTTTTGCAGTATACGGTTGGCGTGCAGAAACCGTTTTCCATTGTACCGGTGTTGGGCGCGTTCCCGCCTACCACGTTTTCGGATCCCGCTTTGCATGTGCTGCGCGATCGTGTAGAGTTGTTCATAACCAGTCTGCAGCAGGCTATTCAGGATCTGGGGCAAGATGTCTGCATCATTGCCAGTGCCAATTTAGCCCATATCGGCCTGCGGTATGGCGACCGCACGGCTCCCACCGATTTTTCCTTTCATCGATGTATGCAAAAAGATTTGGAGATGCTCAAGCATGTGGAACAGCGGGATCATGAAGCCTTCACCACGTTTCTCCTCGCGGAACAGGACAAACGCCATGTGTGGGGGTTCCCTGCGCTCTATCTCTTCTTGAGGCTCGTGCAGGCGGACACCGGGGAAGTGTTACGCTACGATCGAGGTATCACGGACCAGTTCAATTCCACCGTCACCTATGCCAGCATGGCATTTTATTAAGTCCTGCCGCTCAGGTGACATTTCTAGCTAGAGAATTGACCGGAAGCCCTGTTCATGTGATGAAGCAGGGTCATCCCTTCCGCAGAGGCTCTCCAGTCACCGAGGGCGGTCATTCCTCCACGACGACCACGGTCATGGGAATAGGATCGAGCGGGTTATCATGTTCATCACGTGGGACTCGGGCAATGGCATCCACCGTCTCCATGCCTCGGACGACTTTTCCAAAGGCTGTGTACGTGCGGTCTAAGCTGCTGTTGTCTTCCACACAAATGAAGAATTGGGAGCCGTTGTCCGAGACATCGCGGGTGCGATCGGCGGTTCTTGGCATTTTGGCCATTGAGACGGTTCCCCGCCGGTGCGGCCGGTCACTCAACTCCGGTGGAAGACTATAGCCGGGTCCGCCGGTGCCGTGGAGTGATCGGTCCGGATTTTTGCTGAGAGGGTCTCCTCCCTGAATGATGAAATCAGGGATGACCCGGTGAAAGGTGGTCCCGTCATAGAATTTCAACTTGGCGAGGTTTAGAAAGTTCTCCACATGTCGCGGAGCGACATCTGAAAAAAACCGGATTTCGATTTGGCCGAATTTGGTGGAGATAACCACCTTGGGATTCTTTCGCTTGAATGACAGTGGGGTACTCACGGAGATGCACTGTAACAAGGATGCCAAACGGGCATCAAGTCCCTTCCTCTTCTGAGATCGTGTGCCGGAGCCCATCCCCCGGCCGAATCTTTACCCAACACAGTGCCCCCAAGAGGGCAATGAGGGCTGTGAGGCCCAGTGTCCAGGGCCACCCCCGATGCAGGGCAATCCAGGGGGTGATGAGGGGAGAAAGCGCCCCTCCAAGATTGGCTCCGGTATTCATCAGTCCGGAGAGGGTTCCCGCGTGGGATTTGGCAAGATCGATCGGAACGTTCCAGAAGGCGCCGATTGTGAAATACAACCACCCGGCGCCGAGGGACAGACAAAGGAGCGCCAGCCAGGGAACGGGAAGGAAAGCACCGAGAAGAATACAGACTCCTGCGAGAGTCATACCAGCTCCTCCGATCACGCGTCGGCCATGATTCACTCCCATCCGTTGAGTGAGGCGATCTGTTATCCATCCGCCAAGCGGACAAAAAAGAATAATGGCCAGAAAAGGACTCGACGCCACCCAGGCCCCTTGCAGTATGCTGAACTCGCGTTCCTCAACCACGTACAGATAAAACCATGACATGTACACATACGCCACATATCCAAAACACGTGTAGCTCGCCACAAGCCACCAGACAGTGGGAGTGCGCGCAAAAGCTTTCCACGGGGTAGGGGAGTGGAAGGTGAAGGGCCCATGTTGGGTTTCTTCACCAAGTGTCTGTCGCATCGTTGAGCTGACCTGATGGGAGCACTCGTGCGGGTGATCCACGGCATAGCCAAACCATAGCACGGCGAAAAGCATCCCTATGGCGCCTGAGACGTAAAACGCCATGTGCCATCCCCAATTGACCATAATCCAGGCAGTGAGCGGGGGGGTGATTGCGGACCCGATCCCGATTCCACTGATCGCGAGGGCGATGCCTAAGCCACGTTCATGAGGAGCGAGCCAGTTGGCTACGGCCCGATTGAAGGTTGGAAGAGCAGCGGCTTCACCGACCCCAATTAGGAATCGGGCAATACTCAATGCCCCCACCATTCCGAAAAGGTCCGCCAATGGGGATGTGGGGACCAGAGCCGTCATGCCTGTCCAGATGGACCACCAGATCAGGGCACAAGTGAGAGTCCACCGGGGACCCCACCGATCTCCTGCCCATCCACCAGGAATCTGAAACAAGGCATATCCCAAGACAAAGGCGGAAAATACCCGACCCATCTCTACATGCGTCATTCCCAAAGCCGGGATCATTTGCCTGGCGGTTACTGAGATGTTGACGCGGTCGAGATAGGTGACAATACTGATCCCGATGAGCAAGGCGACGATGCCCCATCTGGCGCGGGGAGAAGGGGCAGGAGATGCGAGAGGGTTAAGGGTCTCACGTGCCATCGGTGGGTGCACACTGTAGATCGGTTTGGCTTTGGAAAGCTAGAGGAAAGAGGGATTCGTCCGGCATTTCGACCGGTTGCAAGTGTAGGGTGATCCATGATAATGGGGAAAACAGGGACGAGAGGAGGTCTGAACCAGAGGCCATATATCAGACGAGGAGGGAAACCACAATGGCACGGACAGCCACAAAAAAGTCCCAAGCCAAACAGTCCTCAGGGGCAGGTGCCCGAACGGGTAAAACTCGATCAGCCGCAAACAAGGGACAGAAAGCGCAAGAGGCAAAGGCCAAAAAATCCGTGAAAGCAAAGGCCACGTCAGTTGGCGTGAAAGCGACGTCCAAGAAAAAGGCAGCCGCCTCTGCCGGTAAGAAGCAAGTCACCAAAGCCGCGAAACGCAAGACATCGGTTAAGGGAAGAACCACAGCTCAGCCGAGCAAAGTGAGATCCAAGGCGGCCTCAAAACAAAAATCCACGACTGGAACGAAGAAAAAAGCCAGGGCGACAGTCTCGGCTCCGAAGAAAACAAGGAAAAAGACCGTTAAGAAAGAAGTGCAGGAACCAGTAATTACCCCGGCCGTCGAATCCCCTGAATCCGCTCCCGCTGGCCTGTCCGAGGAAGAAGAGCCCCAGTCCACACTGGCGGGATTGGAGCAGGAA
>RFGT01000076.1 GCA_003696975.1 Nitrospirota bacterium
AAAGAGCAGATGTGGTGAAGAGGGAATTTTGAGATAGGTTCTATAAATGAATCAGGGAGTGTGAGGCTATCTAGGGAAGTTTGAGAAAAAGAGCGAGAATGGCGAGGAACAATGTGGCCCATGCCCCAAATAACCACCGGAGGAGGTCGGCCTTGGAGGCTTCAATCTTGACGGCGAGGTCGGCTTTGGTGGTTTCAATTTTGGTTGTGAGGTCGGCTTTGACTTTTTCCTGGTCGGCTTTGAGGGCTTCGATCTTGACGGCGAGGTCGGCGTGGATTTTTTCGACATCGGTTTTGGAGGCTTCAATCTTGGTGGCAAGGTCAGCTTTGATGGCTTCGATCTTAACCGCCAGATCAGCATGCACCTTTTCCAGGTCGGTCTTGGAGGCCACATGCTCGATTAGACCCCCCTCAAGAGTCTCAATGAATTCCTGGGCTTTCTGATCATCCAACCCGAGCTGTTTCAGAAGCGGGAAGAGCCGCGTCAAAGTCGTCATGAACGCAGTATAGGTGTGGATCGCAGAAAGATCAACTCAGGGTGTCTGACTCATAGGATCATCCCAATAGTTGGGAATACTTCCCATGGACAAAATGATCATCTATTGCGAACTAGCTTGCGGGCGAGTGCTCCAAGCCTATACCTAGGTGGAGATCCAGCCCTCAAGCTTGCTCAGTTTGAGGATTCCCGGTACAGTTGATCAGGCTAATCGATCGGGAGATGGTAAGCTGTCCTCATGCATGAGAGGTGGGCAATGGATATCCTCGCAGAATTAGGACTGCAGTCAATGAATCCAGGAGGCTGCGCAGGCTTGGGAACGTGGACGGCCACGGACGTCGGCACGGATGCCGGGGTTCTCCATTCCATCAATCCTGCCACCGGCGAGTCTATCGCCAGCGTTTCGCTCTGCTCGGAAAAGGATTACGCCTGGATTGTGCAAGAAACCGCCCGTGCCTTTGAAGCCTGGCGAGAGGTCCCGGCTCCCAGACGTGGAGAGGTCATCCGCCGACTCGGCCAGCTCCTGCGAGAAAAAAAGGATGCCCTAGGCACATTGGTCTCTCTGGAAGTGGGTAAGATCAAGGTGGAAGGCGATGGAGAAGTGCAGGAAATGATCGATATGGCTGACTTTGCCGTAGGGCAGTCACGCATGCTGTATGGCTTGACTATGCCGTCTGAACGCCCGCGGCATCGCATGTATGAACAGTGGCATCCGTTGGGACCGGTCGGGGTCATCACTGCATTCAATTTTCCTGTGGCCGTGTGGGCCTGGAACGCCTGTCTGGCGATTATCGCCGGCGATCCTGTGATCTGGAAGCCGTCCCCTAAGGCTCCGCTGACCGCGCTTGCCGTCCAGCATCTCTGCAATCAGGTGGTGAAAGAGATGGATTGCCCGGGAATCTTCGCGGTCATGGTCACAGACCGCCGGGACTTGGCTGAAACCCTGGTTCGGGATCCACGAATTCCATTAATCTCGTTTACGGGGTCCGTGGCGGTCGGGCGACGCGTCGGACAGCTTGTGGCTGAACGACTTGGCCGGTCGCTGTTGGAGCTGAGCGGGAATAACGCCGTCATTGTTGATGAGACCGCAGATCTTGATTTAGCCATCCCAGCTATTGTGTTCGGAGCCGTGGGGACGGCCGGCCAGCGATGCACGACCACGCGGCGGCTCTTGGTCCACGAACGCCGGTATGATGAACTGGTGTCACGGTTGATCCAGGCCTATCGCCAGGTTCGGATCGGCGACCCGCTGGATCCCCAAGTGCTTATGGGCCCAGTGATCGATTTCCCCGCCGTGGAGGCTTTCCGAACCGCCATCCAAGAAATCAAGCTTGCCGGAGGAGAGATCCTCTATGGGGGACGAGTGCTGGATCGCCCCGGGTGGTTCGTGGAACCCACGCTCGCCCGGGCGGAGAATCATTGGCCTGTAGTGCAACGCGAGACCTTCGCTCCCATTCTGTATGTCATGACGTTCTCGACGTTTGATGAGGCGATTCACCTCCATAATGCAGTGCCCCAAGGGCTCTCTTCCGCCTTGTTTACCTTGAATATTCGGCATGCGGAACAGTTTCTCTCGGCTGTGGGGAGTGATTGCGGCATTGCCAATATCAATATTGGAACATCCGGAGCGGAGATCGGCGGAGCATTTGGCGGTGAGAAAGAGACAGGCGGAGGGCGGGAGGCGGGATCCGACGCCTGGAAGGCCTATATGCGGCGGCAAACCACCACCATTAATTGGGGAAGGGATTTACCGTTGGCCCAAGGAATACGCTTTACTCTGGACGCTAATCACGCATGATGGCTCAACTCTACGCGGTTTATTGCTTTCAAGCTAAGGGGACCGTACAATGGATTGCCGGCATGTCTCGAAACACGAAAGGCACCTCTCGTCGATCACGCGGACTGCGGTCTGGATCCACCGGCCGCGCAGGTTCAGCAATCCCGATTGATGCTCGACTCAAGCGACAGTTCCAGCGCCGCCTGCTTAACTGGTATCGTGAATATGGGCGCGACCTCCCATGGCGGCGGACCACTGATCCCTATAAGATTCTGGTTTCCGAGGTAATGCTGCAACAGACTCAAGTGGATCGGGTGATACCCAAATATCATGAATTTCTGTCGCGCTATCCCACAGTGCGCGACTTGGCGGCCGCGGATCCCGAGGAAGTGCGGCAGACCTGGTATCCCTTGGGGTACAATATCCGTCCTTATCGCCTGCACAGCATTGCTTGCGAAACTGTAGCGCGCTACGGGGGTGAGATCCCCAGGGAACCGGAGCAGCTCCAGTCTTTGAAAGGAATCGGACGATATACGGCCGGAGCCGTGCGCTCGTTCGCATTCAATGAAGACGCTCCGATTTTGGATACGAACGTGATGCGCGTGCTTCATCGCGTGTTTATCGGGCATGGTGACCCTCGGGCATTCAAAGGCCGGTTATGGCAGATGTCCGAGGCTCTGATTCCCAAGGGAAAAGGGTATGACTTCAATCAGGCGATCATGGATTTTGGCGCTATGGTCTGCACGGCACGTAATCCCTATTGTTTGCTATGCCCTATGCGCGAGTTCTGCCGGGCCTATCCGGTTTCCAGCTCGCCGGTGCGCCGGAGGGACCACGAGTGAAAGAACGAATGCGCCGCCGAGACCAACCCATCCATTGGGTGCCTGTGGGAGCGGCGATTATTGAGCACCGTGGACGGGTGCTCATTACGCGGCGAGGCCCACGGGCTCATTTGGCAGGCTTCTGGGAATTCCCAGGGGGGAAGCGGGAGGCTGGGGAAACGTGGCAGGAATGTATCCATCGAGAGATTCGTGAAGAGTTGGGTATAGAAGTCACTCCCATCACCCTATTTGCGGTGATACCATACCGGTATCCTCATCAAGCCGTCGAACTGCATTTCTTTCGCTGTTCCATGGGCAGTGGCGTGCCCCAGGCCCTGGGTTGTGCCGAATTTCGCTGGGTTTCCTATCAAGACTTGGCGCACTATCCATTTCCGCCCGCGGATGCCCCGGTGGTAGCCAAGCTTGTGGGAATCCGGCAGGCCCATGTACTCGATCGCCTTGTTGTACAGTCTCCATGAAGTTTCCTGTGACGGCTCGCCTTAAAGATCAGACCCCGGTAGAGCTCTTCTTGGCAACCGAAGCTGATGTCCCGGCGGTGGAAGCGCTGTTTCAGGTGATTGTGGAAGAAGGGCTTTCCTACCCTCATCAACTGCCTTTGACCGTAGAAGATGTTCGCGAATATTGGTTTCGAGGTGCGAGCACGGTTGTGGCGTACTTGGCTGGCCGAGCGCACAATGGTCCCCTATTGGGTGTGTTTTACCTCAGGCCAAATTGGCCGGGTCGGGCGCGCAGAGTGGCCAATGCCGGGTTTATGGTTGCACCGGAATGGCGGCGAAAAGGGCTGGGATGGCTGCTTGGCGCCACCATGCTGGATTATGCCAAAAGCCTGGGATACCGCAGTGTGCTCTTCAATCTGGTCTTTGCACAAAATGTCGCCGCGCGTACATTGTGGACTCGCCTTGGATTTCGTGATCTCGCCACCGTTCCCCATGCGATCGACAACGATGATGGTACCACCCAAGATGCCATCGTGATGTTCCGGTCGTTGCTGGATCAGGAATCTTCTCCCTCGTGAAGAGAAGACACGATGAAAGTTGTACTGGATATCGAAACGATTCAGGCGCCTCGTGAAAAATGGGCTCAAGTTCTGGGCATTGAACGTGCTCTGCGAGAAGAGGAAGCCCTACCCCGGGATCTGTTCGAACTCAGCGACTATCAGGATCGCCTCAAACGCGAAGATGAGCTCTACGAGCGGTCAGCCTTTGACGGCACGTTTAGTCAAATTGTGTGTATTGGACTATTGATTTTTTCCGACGCGATGGTGCCTCAAGAAGCCATCGGTTGGTATGGACCCAATGAACCGGAATTGCTCCGCCAATTTTGGGCGCGTCTGGGAGAAGTGCGGCCTTCGTTGTTTATCACCCACAATGGCTTGGGATTCGATCTGCCCTTTCTGAAAAAGCGGTCCATCATTCACCAAGTCAAACCATCTCTGGACATCAGTTTGGCAAGGTATCGAACAGAGCCGGTGTTCGACACGATGGCCGTGTGGAGCAATTGGGAATCCCGCTGGTGGATCAAATTGGATGTGCTTGCCCGGGCGCTCCAGGTCGAAACCAAGTCAGGAAGCGGCAAGGACGTGGCTCAGATGTGGGAGGCGGGCCAAGGTAAGGATATCGCGGAATATTGCCTCCAAGACACCTATGTGACCTATGCCTGCTATCAACGCATGACCTTTCAGCCCCTTCGCCCTCGTGAAGAGGTCCTTGCCCATGTCCAGCTTATTGAGGTCCCGTGACATCCTGGGATAAGCCTTTTTTGAGGCGTTCGAGCTCCGCTTGCTGCTGGTTCAGCTCCTGCCGCAACCGCTGCACTTCCTTGAGCAATTTCTGCATCTCGCCTGAGTGAGAGCGGTGGTCGCTGTCTTGCCGGGCGTGGGAAGCGGCCATTGATGCGGGCTCCAACATAGGGGATTCATGTGTCGTGGCGTTTGTTGCTCTGGGGTGTGGGCGGCTATCAGGGATAAGGGGATGGTTATCTGCTGGAGAGAGGGAAAGGTGGGTGAGACGGTCATAATCAATCACGAGATGAGTCTTACGTGCTCCTCTGAGACCTCCTGGGGAGGCATAGTGCACGACCTCTTCGGGGAAGAAGAGGATCTGTGGTGCGTGAAGGTGGGAAAGAACAAATGACGAAGCCGGTTGCGTGGGCTTCGGCGCGCGATACAAGGTAGTCGTTGTGTCGACCACAATGACATGTACAGCATGATCATGGTGAAAGAAGAGACAGCGAAGTCCCCGGGCTTTGGCCTGCGCTCCACTGTGCAGTTCGACAACAATGTATTCCTCGGGTGTGGCATGAGCGAATGCCTGAACTAGTTGCGGCGCCAACCTCGTCACGTGTTCATCGGCGAAAAGCCGTTTCGGAGTGGCCTCGCCTGTGACGAGCGTCTGGAGAGGTCCCACGGGTTCTTCCCATTGGATCCCTCGAAGAATCTGCTCCACGAGAGTCGGGTCAAAGGTAACCGGATGGTCAGCACGGTACCCTTCGTCGCCGGCTGTACTGAGAACAAGACGGACTTGGGAATCCCGGTAGAGTTCTGTTTCGACTTGTGGTGTTCCCAAGCAGCTTGTGAAACTCATGGCCGCTAGAACGATCATAAGGTTGGCGAACCATGCAGAGAGTCTCTTAGCGACAATCACTGCATGAGCGCAGGGCTTCTTCACTCTTCCCCTCTTTTTTTCTTATTGACCGAACTGGTGAGCATCGATTACAGTGAGCTCGCTTTTTTCTGGCGTCGTGTCCTATGGATCTCAGTGCCAGAACGCTTTGGCCGCTTTTCCCGCTCCTGCTCATGATTGTTGTCGTGTGTCTGACCTGGGCTCTCGTCTATGTGGTCCGTCGCGAATCCGACCGATTGGCCCTATGGTTACAGGCTGGCGCGTTGATGTGCTACCTGCTGGCGGCTGTCGCGGCTATTGCTAGTGAAAGTGGAAGTATGTCCGCTCAGATCCACCGCCCCTTTTCTTTGCTCACTCAAATTCTCATCGCCTGGTCGCTGATCCGGCTGTGGAAACGGAGTCGGCGGTCTACGCTGGCCTTCCTCAATGTCGGTGCATGGGCTGCGATCTTGGCGGATACCGCCCTTCATTTTCTGTTGATCCAGTAAAAGAGTTACTGGAAGGATCGGTACCTTACTATGCCCGAAGCCCGCAGGCTCGGGCAATGCCATCCCGATATTCAAGCCAGAGATTCAGACTGTGCTCCAGGCTTTCCAACACGAGTTTCTGCTGTCCGGACTCGGTTGCTTCCTTGACGATCAAATCATAGACGATACGTCGATTGGCCGGTTCAATCATTTCGCGGACTCTGATCAGATCCATATATTCGGGACTGAGCCCATGGTACACAACCAACGGGTGCTTCAATACGATATCTTCGATTTCTGCAGGCGTTTTGGGGGGACGGTCCTGTGAGGCTTCTTCCGGGTCATTCACCGTTCCCTCTACGAAAATAGTCATGTTGGCTGCGCCAAGCAGCCAATTGTCGTCTTGGCAGAGAGTGTCTAGCCATTCGCGATAGGCTAGGCTTTTCTTGAGCAGCTCGACATCACGAAATTCCGCCCGGTTGAAGCCCAGTCCTTTCATCATTTGTAAGAACAGCTCGCGATGAGATTTTCCCAACGAAAGCCCACCTGTCTCCTCCTCGTAAATAGTCGTGGCCAGATGGCGACGAATTTCCCACGGAGGGTTCTTGCCGATAATGCGAGCCAACAAGACCGCAAAATCACGAATGTATACGGCATATTCTTGCCGAAAATGGATATGCAATTGCATTTTGGTGATGGTGCTTCCATTGAAGTAGGGTGTCGCCCAATGTTGCTTGCGACTGACAATGTCAAACAATTGCTTGCGAAATTGTTCCGGAGAGTGTTTCCAAATCATATTGTGACACCAGCCTCGTGAGAATGTTCAGGGAAGCACTCACGCGCCATCTCTGAGAAACACAAGGACGTTGCTTTTCAGAATGTCACCTCACTACAATGCTGATATAAGCATACCACAAATTCGAGGAATCTGCATGGCGCTGGAACCGGTTCACCTAGCAAATCCCGAAGAAATTTTGGCGTTCTTGGCCGACGTTTCGCTGCGGGGAAAGGGGATGACTACCGAGAATTTGATGGAGTATGTATTGGACGAAGGCTTTACGGAACCCACGTATTTAAGCGCAAAAGGTGAAGACCCTGATGCCTATTACAAAGGACAGCCGAATGCTTGGGCTGTTTATCAAATTCGGGAGTGGAAGCGAGTCTTGGTGATCAGCGGTGGGGAGGGCAGGGAACGTCGAGCCCAAATTACAGAAACGCCTTGAAATTTCAATATCCTGCACAGGCAGTCCAACAGAATCCTCCTAATGGCGTGACGCGAGGGAAAGATCGGCCTCGCCCTTCCTCTTCTTTATGGCAAGTGACAGCAAAAACCGAGGATCCCGGGTAAAACCATGAGAAAACTGGTGCTGGCGAAACTCCGGGAATGTCATGATGAAGGAGAACTTTGTATCATCAAAAGCCTCCTCGACGGCAATAACATCGAGTATTGGATCCAAAACGAGTATTTTGGGAGTCTTTATCCCGGCATCTCGATCCCCTTTAATACCCGGATAATTTGGGTTCCTGAGGACGAACTCGTCAGAGCTCAGACACTTCTCAGCCGCTTTGAGCGGACCGATCACTCTCGCGAAGTGGGGTGAGAAAGGGGAAACGGTCCGTTATCATTCGGACCAGCCGCCCACGAGAATGCCTTCTTCAAAATATAAATAGCGATGCTTGACTGTGCCGGCATCGATCCAGTCCTCATAGATCCATTCTTCGCGGCGGACTCCACGGTCGGTATAACTGACATTCATTTGATAAGGTGACCCCCACGCTTCCAAGGCTTGGGCTCGCGTCATTCCCACCACCACGCGATGATCCTGAATATGTTGCTCAAATGTGGGATCCAACAGGCGAGGAAGATAGCCCCATGCCAGCATGAACAACCCAAAGAGCACAAACCCGGTGTAGAAGGCTACTCGAACAGGACGTCGACAGAGAAAGGGTTGGGGGGTTGGAGAGTCGGGAGACGGTTTCACGGTTGTCAGAGTTTCCATCGAACCAGATGGTCCCCCTGTCTATTCTCGAGTAGGCCTTGCTGTTGTTTCTTTGCACAAGGGCAGCCTTACATGTAAAACTCTAGCAGAGGTTTGGCGATGCCGTCAATTTGCCCATCGGTGCGAAGAGAGGAGTAAGCTATGTTCCTTGAGGTTGAGACGAACCCCAATTGTGGGGAATCGGTTTTCCTGCGCTTTAAGGAAATGGGTCCGGCTAAGCGTGTGCGGCAGATCAAAAGTTATGACCGTACGCCTCGCGGAGAATGGTGTGACGTCGTCGGTTGGACGGATGAAGCCGACCAGCCTCTCTGCCCAGCGGTAGCACAGCCAGTGGAAGATTCGGGGGCAGGTGTAGGTTTTCTTGTATATGGGGGTATTTGGGGGATCCGCCTAAAGCCAGCGGACGTTAACGAACCCTGGAGCCTCGACAGTCCCAACCAGTGGGGAGAACCCTATCTTTCTCTCGTTGATGAGCGAGACCTCCGATACGATGATCCACATGCCGACAGACAATCCTGAATCACAACAAAAGGCTGCGAGGTTACGCTTGGCTGCCTTTTTAATCGGCATATTGGGGGACGGGGATAGGTTTTTTCGGCTTGGGTGGAGGAGGCGGCAGATTGGCGAATTCTTGGGAATATGGATTCAGAATGGGTTCATGTGTGAGCTTGCGGAGCTGCCGGATTAGAGGGAGGCTTTGGGCCGTCAGCTCTAAGCGATCAATGGGCGTATCCAGCGTCAAATAGTCGGGAATGCCGTTAATGGCAAATAGCTGGTAGGCCAGTGACCATTCCCATTTCTCCTTATCTCGCTCCTTCACGATCAACTCCGCTTCGCGGGACGGTGCGCCTTTAAAAATCAGGATCCAGAGATTCGACCGGAACACTGGAGCGTCGGGAGCTGTCGGTGGGCGAAATTCGGGAACCAAGTTTGGGATATCCTTCAGGGGAGCAGCAGGAGAGAACTCAATTTCCACGCGTTTCACATAGAGTGTGGGAAATTCCTTCTCTTCTCGAAGGTCTGGCGTATAAACAAACGAATAGCGCACTTGATATCCATTGCGATGGTAGGTATAGACGTCCTCTCCGTTTTCCGGGGAGACCAACTTTTTGAAATATTTTTCCCAATCCTGAAAGGAATAATAGTGAAACACTCGAAGCGCAGCCTTCCGCGAGCGGATGGCATGGGGGGTGCCCAATTTGGCGTGTACTTCTTGGGGAGTCAATCCCAAGAATCCGTCCTCGAAGAAGGCGGCTCCTTCACTAGGTTGAGAGAAGGCCACTGTGAGAAAGGCACTCACAGCCATTCCCACGATGTATCGGGAGAGCAACCAGCAACGAGCCATCATATCTCATCCTACTGCCGTTCAAAAAAGCAAGTCAAGAAATGTGAAGATTCTTCACGGCATCCCAAACGTAGGATTCACACCCCAACCTGGAATGCGGTCTTGCTGTTTTGACGGTGGCCTCCGCGCCAGGTATAGTTCTTTTCCTCGAGGACCGAAAAGAGCAAGGAATTCTATTCCAGCCATATTCTGGCATTGGTAAAGGGAAACGGCGCAACCGTGAAATGCCGAATGCTCAATCCAAACCCTCATATTTTTAGAGAACTTATCCCATGACCCCAATGGAGACATTGCAGAATCTGCTTGCGCAGCGAATCGTGGTGTTGGATGGTGCCATGGGCACCATGATTCAGGCGCAACACTTGGACGAATCGGACTTTCGAGGTGAACGGTTTGCCGCGCATCCTTGTGATTTGAAGGGCAACAATGATGTCTTGGTCTTAACCAAACCCGAATTAATTACTTCCATTCACCAGCAATATCTGGAGGCTGGAGCGGACATCATCGAGACTAATACCTTCAATGCCAATGCGGTTTCCATGGCCGATTATCGCATGGAACCCCTAGTCTACGAGATCAATGTTGCAGCAGCCAAAGCGGCGCGCCTGGCAGTTGAACGGATTATGGTCCAGGATCCACAGCGACCTCGATTCGTGGCTGGTGCCATTGGACCGACGAACCGGACAGCCTCGATGTCGCCGGATGTCAACAATCCCGCGTATCGGGCTATCACCTATGATCAGTTGCGTGAGGCCTACGCTGAACAGGTCCGCGGCTTGGTGGAGGGAGGGGTGGATCTCCTTTTGGTCGAAACCATTTTCGATACACTCAATGCCAAAGCCGCTCTGTTTGCCATCGAGCAATATTGTGAAGAACACGGGGTGCGCGTCCCGGTGATGATCTCCGTGACCATCACCGATCAAAGCGGGCGTACTCTGTCTGGTCAGACCATTGAGGCGTTTTGGACATCCATTGCCCATGCGAAACCGTTAAGTGTGGGGATCAATTGCGCGCTCGGGGCCAGGCAGATGCGGCCTTATCTGGAAGAGCTCGCCGCGCTTGCGCCGGTATACATCAGTTGCTATCCCAATGCAGGACTTCCCAACGCCTTTGGAGGATTCGACGAGACCCCGGAACGGATGGCCAGTGATTTGCGAGAGTTTGCGCGGAACGGCTGGCTGAACATTGTGGGTGGATGTTGCGGGACCACGCCCGCTCATATCCGCGCCATTGCCGAGACTGTGCGAGAGATTCCCCCCCATCGTGTAGTTCCCGCAGAACGGGTTACCCGATTGAGCGGGTTGGAAGCTCTGACGATTCGGCCGGAGACCAATTTCGTCACGATTGGTGAGCGCACCAATGTGACAGGTTCCCCCAAATTCGCCAGACTCATCCTGAACGGGCAATTCGAGGAAGCCTTGGCTATTGCCCGGCAACAGGTCGAAGGCGGCGCGCAAATCCTCGACGTGAACATGGATGAAGCCATGTTGGATTCGGAACGCGCCATGACCCAGTTCTTAAACCTGATCGCCTCGGAGCCCGACATCGCGCGAATTCCCATCATGGTGGATAGTTCCAAATGGTCGGTCATTGAAGCCGGGCTCAAGTGCCTGCAAGGGAAGGGGGTCGTCAATTCCATCAGCCTGAAGGAAGGGGAAGAAAGGTTCAAAGCCCAGGCTCGGGCTATTAAGCGGTATGGAGCCGCTGTGGTAGTCATGGCCTTCGATGAGGCGGGCCAGGCGGAAACCATCGAGCGGAAGGTGGAGATCTGTACGCGTTCCTATCGTATTCTAACAGAGGAAGTGGGATTTCCACCGGAAGACATCATCTTTGATCCGAATATCTTGACCGTGGCCACGGGCATTGAAGAACACAATGCCTTTGCCGTGAATTTCATTGAAGCGACTCGCCTTATCAAGGCGACCTTACCCTTTTGCAAGGTCAGCGGAGGGGTCAGCAATATTTCATTTTCCTTCCGGGGCAATAACGTCGTGCGAGAAGCCATGCATACGGCGTTCCTGTATCATGCGATTAAGGCGGGATTGGATATGGGCATTGTGAACGCCGGGCAGCTTGGAGTGTATGAAGAGATTCCTAGGGATTTATTGGAACTTGTGGAAGATGTCTTGCTGAATCGCCGTCCGGATGCCACGGAGCGATTGGTCGCTTTTGCCGAGACCGTGAGGCAAGATGGAAAAGCCGCAGCCAGAGATGAAAGCTGGCGCCAAGGTACGGTGGAGGAACGCCTGTCTCATGCTCTGGTCAAGGGAATTGTCGACTACATTGAAACCGACGTCGAGGAAGCCAGGCAAAAATACGGTGCGCCTCTCCGGGTCATTGAGGGGCCGCTCATGGCTGGCATGAATCTTGTTGGTGATTTGTTCGGGTCTGGCAAGATGTTCTTGCCCCAGGTTATCAAGAGTGCACGGGTTATGAAAAAGGCAGTGGCATACTTGACCCCATTTCTCGAAGCCGAGAAGGACAAAGCCGGAACGACCACTCACGGGAAGATCTTGCTGGCCACGGTCAAAGGCGATGTACATGATATCGGGAAAAATATCGTGGGCGTGGTGTTGGCCTGTAACAACTACCAGGTCCTCGATTTGGGAGTGATGGTCCCCTGTGAAACCATTATCGAGACCGCTCAACGGGAACACGTTGACGTGGTGGGATTGAGCGGCCTTATCACCCCATCCCTGGACGAAATGGTCCACGTCGCCAGGGAAATGAATCGAGCGGGGATGACGGTTCCTCTCCTGATAGGAGGAGCCACAACAAGCAAAGTCCATACCGCGGTCAAAATTGCCCCGGCCTATCGCGAACCCGTCGTCCATGTGCTGGATGCGTCCTTGGCGGTCAATGTCGTCAGGCAGCTTTTAGGGGACGACAAAACCGACTTCTCGACGACGATTCGCCGCCAGCAGGAACAAACTCGACAGGCGCACGAGAGCAAACAAAGCCGGCGGCGGTTACTGCCGATCGAGGAAGCCCGGAAACAAAAGCCTGCGATCAACTGGACCGCCGCGGATATTCCCCAGCCCGAGTTTCTGGGTGTGCGCGTGATTGCCGATATGCCTCTGGCCGAACTGGTATCGGTGATTGACTGGACGCCATTTTTTCACGCCTGGGAATTGAAGGGGCG
>RFGT01000077.1 GCA_003696975.1 Nitrospirota bacterium
CGATCCCACCAGGGCTGCGTCCGGGCTAACACTTTGATCAGCGGGTTGAAGAGCCAGGGACGGGCATGGAGGGCGAACATCAAGCCGGCCAGTCGATTTGGATGCTCGGCCCGACGCTGCAAAATGAGTTCCGAGACATCGACCCCCGCCGGGCAACTTGTCCGGCAGGATTTGCAATTCAAACATGCCTCCACAACCCGCTTGGAATCCAGATACGTATAGTCGGCAGCCGTGACGATTTCGAACCAGCCGCGCGAGCTCATGTCTTCGGATTGGAAGACATCGTAGACCGGGCAAACAGCATTGCACTTGGCACAGGTGGCACAGGGCTTTCCCAGCCGCTCGAAATCAATCGACTGTGTGAAAGGCGTCTCGCTGATTTTGACACCGGGGTTGAGGATCCCTGCGGGGTCGAACGCGCGCTTCACTTGCACGAACAAGGCATAGAGTTCATCCCCAAACATCCGGCGCACCAGTTCGGCTCGCACGCGGCCATCACCGTGTTCCCCGCAAATCGACCCGCCGAATCGCTCAATCACAGCCTGATGAATGTCGTAGTAACTGTCCACCATTCGCTGAAAATCATCCGCGTCATTGACATCCAAGAGCGGCACGATATGCGCATTGCCGTTGCCAATGTGGCCAAAGATCGCCACAGGCACATGCTGTTTCCCAAAGACATCATTCAGATACCGGAGAAGATCACTCGTTCGTTCAGCCGGGACAACTACATCATCCACATAGTTGATGGGTTTTTGGGTCGGACTGTACCGGTACAATGTGGGATACAGGGCTTTCCGAGCTTTCCAGAGTTCCTGCTGTTGCTCAGCCTCGAGCGCTAGGACTGGCTCCGTACAGAATCGATACGGGCGGCAGAGTTCGAGAAACCGCTGAATCTGGCCAGGATCGTGATCCTGATCGAACTCGATCAGTACGGTTGCTTGCGTATCTGGAGGGATGGCATAGTGCCGGCGGCCAATCAGATTCAATGTGTTGGCATCCATGACTTCCAGCGCACTCGGCGACAAGCTCAGAAGCTGCACCACGGCTTCCCCCACTTCTTCTAGATAGCGAAAGTGCAGGAGGCTGGTCACCGTGCGACGAGGCCGATCGACGATTCGCAGCGTGGCTTCACTGAAGAGGCCTAGGGTGCCCTCGCTTCCCACGAAGAGCTTGGGGATCTCACACCGGTCGTGCCGCAATCCTTCCTCCAGATCAAACAGATTGTATCCCGTGCTGTTTTTACTAACCTGCGGCCGGCGCGATCGGATCACTTCGGCATGATCACGGACAAGAGTCAGCACTGACGCAAGCGCCGGAATTTTCGCCAGCATGGACTGGCACGCGAGGTCGGCCAGCGGCAAACTCTTGGCATCCAGCCAATCCCCGCTGGTCAGTCGTACGCGCATGGCCAAAACATTGTCTTTGACCGATCCATACCGCAAGGTATGCGGACCCGATGAATTGTTGGCCAGCATTCCGCCGAGCTTGCACATCTCCCCGCTCGATGGATCAGGTCCAAACAAGAGCCCCTGCTTGGCGAGCTGGGCATTCAGTTCCGCCAACACTACGCCGGGTTGAAGGCGTACCCATTTCTCCTGCGGATTCAGCTCCAGGATACGATTCATGCGCGACACATCCACGATAATTCCCGGACCAATGGCTGAACCCGTGAGATTGGTTCCCGCCGCTCGCGCCGTCAGGGGCACGCCGGTTTGCATGGCATAGTCCATAACGATGTCAAGGTCCGCCTCTGATTCTGGGAGCACAATCGCCTGAGGGACGATTTTGTAGATGCTGGCGTCAACCGCGTAAGCTTGCCGGCTCGGTCGATCGTGTTTGACTTTCTCTGGACCGAGTTTCCGACGCAAGTCAGCGGCGACAGCGGTACGAGATTTTTCAGGTGTGAGAAGGGTCATGATCGGTAATCTTTGGAAGGTATTCTAGCGAGGCCTGCCGGCTGTGGACAAGTCAAGATCCACCATGACTCCACGAGAAGCCTACAGCCTCAATGGAGTAGATTTCCTTGAGGTCAGGGAGAAACAGGAGGAGCCAATTCCGAAGGTATTCGATCGTGATCCGCCTTTTCAGTCTCCGGAGGGCTTTCTTCGTGGATCTCTACTGTAGACGTCTGATCTGCTTGACACGAGGGAGACACGGGTTGCGCGAGTTCTTTGAAGTCGCGCAAAGGGGGGAGATCATTCAAATCTCTCAACCCAAACCGCTCCAGAAACAGCTTGGTCGTTCCATACAAAATGGGGCGTCCGGGAATGTCTTTTCTTCCCACAATACGGATAAGTTTCTGCTCCAAAAGCGTCCGAAGTACGCCGGCTGACTCCACACCTCGAATCTGTTCAATCTCTGACCGAACGATTGGCTGCTTGTACGCGATAATGGCTAAGGTCTCCATAGCAGAACGTGAAATTTTGGGAGCCGGTTTGGCTTTCTTCAACCGCCCAATCCACGGTGCCCATTCGGGCTTGGTTCTCAGAGCAAACCCCCCAGCGACCTCCACCAGCTGGAGCCCTCTAGCGGCCTGAGCATAGGCGTGCTGAAGCCGCTGTAAGGCGTTGTACACCAATCCCTTTGTCAAGCCTCCCCCAACCACCTGGGTCAGGCGCTCAAGAGAAAGCGGCTCGGCCGATACATACAACAAGGCTTCAAGGACTCCCTGCAAGGCCTGGTCATCCAAGCTGGTCCCCTTCTCCGGTGCCACGGGTTCACCCTCTAAGACCTGTGGCAGTGGACCAACAGGTGTCGGACTCAGTCCCATCCGTTCAGTCACCACCATATTCTCAGGGGCCGGCTCCAGCATCCACCCATTGTCTCTCACTTTCTCAGGTGCCTTCTCCATGTTCGGCCGTTCTGTGTGGGCTCCATCAGTACGCATTAGTCGCCTCTTCCATTACGTAGACACTCCTCTGCGCTACGTTCAGTCAAAAATGTTCGAGTAATGTGAATTGGCCCAAAGATCTCTCCCTGGTGGATTCGAACCAGCCGAATCCGCGCTAGTTCCAACAACGCCAGAAAGGTGACAATCACCAGCAATCGGGTGGTAACATCTTCAAACAACATGGCAAAGGTCACAGACGGTTCCCGCTCCAGTCGTTCGATGATGGCGTTGATCCGATCCTGCACGGTGATGGTATCCGGCGTGATGTCCAAGACAGCCTGCGCCTCTGTTCGTCTTAAGACATCTTGCAAGGCATCCAATAGGTCAAACAGGGTGACATCCTCCAGACAATATTCCCGTCCTCCATCGTCTTCTTCCGGAAGCGCAACCTCACGTGAATAGGTTTTGCTCCAGTTTTCTTCATGCACCTCAAGCGTGCGAGCAAGGTTCTTGTATTGTTGATATTCCATCAAGCGCCGGACTAACTCACTTCGCGGATCTTCGCCAGGCTCCTCATCCTCGGTCTCCGTCTCATCCTGAGGAAGAAGCATGCGGGCTTTGATGTGAATCAAGGTAGCCGCCATCACCAAAAATTCCCCGGCCACGGAGAGGTTACAATGCTTCATCAGCTCCAGATACTCCAGATACTGTTTGGTAATGAGAGCAATTGGAATGTCATAGATGTTGATCTCGTGTTTGCGGATCAAGTGGAGCAGGAGATCAAGCGGGCCGGTAAAGGCTTCTAACTTCACGTGGTACACTGACTCCTGTTCCTCCATCATAGACCGTCCTCATCGCGAAACAACAACGTCTTGGGCCAGTGAATTTGGCTCAATTCCTTCTCCGCCATACAAGTCCAATAGGCGAAAACTCGGCAACCTATACCATGTTTTGTGGATACTCGCAAGATATTCATCTATATATTGCGGTCTATTGAGTTTCTATTATAATATCGCGTTTCCGTTTTTTATTCGCTCTCTCGCCTATAAAACAAGACAAGTACAATCCCCAATATCACCAGCGTCGCAATTATAACTCCGGTGAGAATCTGAGGATCGTGCAGCCCTGCCAATTGCGTCGATTCAGGAAGCGAGATGCTCGTCCCCGCAAGCTGCGGCGGTTTCGCGAATCGCACCTTGGTGAAATCCGATATTCCCCGAAATTGCGCTTGCGTGAAGTCGGCGACATTGTGAAAGACGGTCCGACGAAAATAGGCATCGCCTTCGAACGCGGTAAAGCGGAAGAATGCTTCGCGGTCAAAGGTTGCCTCGGAAAAATCCAACCCTCGAGTAAATCGACTCCCAGAAAATCCCGTCCCCATCACAAAGCGCGTGCGTGAAAAACTCGCATCCTGCTGAAACGTGACCTCCAAAAATTCCGCCAGCCCATTGAATCCCGCTCGCGTAAACGCCACGCGATCCCCGAAAACCGCCTTGTAAAAGCGCGTATGCGTGCCGAACGCTGTCTTTTCGAACCGAGCCCTGTCCAAAAACAGCGCACGGATAAAAAAGGCTTCATACGCGATCACGGCTCCCGAAACGTCGACCGAATCCAGAAACACGGTTCGAGAAAAATCAATCGAGCGATGGAACCGCGTACCTGTGAGATCAAAAGGTCCCATCACCACCAGGTACCCCCGCTTGTACAGGTTAGTGGCAAGAATGCCATGAACCTCTGCATGGCGCAGGCGAAAGGGACCGTGGATGATATAAACCCTGGTTACATGCTCGGCCTGGAACCGATCGCGAACGAATGCGGCTGAGATCCGATTCAGTGGGACTGGCTCAAGCGGGAGGCGATCAAGCATGAGATCTCCTGTCACGACCACCCCATCCAAGTCCACGCCATATCCGTCTTTTAACGCATCCAAAATAGAGCCAGCCGGCACAGCGAACGCTTTGCGATCTTCGGCGCTGCAATGTCCCCTTAGATGTCTGACGAACATCGTGCGAGACCGCGAGGGATCCTCACCAGTGTCCATCCGACAAGGTTCCCACGCCAGACCGACTGTACTGGCCCACAGGAGGACAAGCAGAGAAACAAGACGGCAGATTCTAACCCATGGACTGACGGGGAAAACTTGAACCAGACTCCTATTGGGTTGCAGGAAGGGTGCTTGGACGAGAGCAAGACCGCTGGCACCACCGGTGTCGTTGTGGAAGTTGCGGTAGAGCCCAGCGATGAACCAATTGACCATACAGGTCCGCGTTTTCACGGACTTCTGACAGCACTTCCCGCCCACAATCCTGGTCTTTTACCAGGAGTGGGAGAGATCATCCTCGTCATCGTCGAGTTCGGCATCAGGATCACGGAAATATTTTTCAGCCCCTAGCTCCTCAGCCAAATCCTCAGTCAGATCCTCCTCATCGTCGAGGTCTCCGGCTAAATCTTCGATGTCCTCCGTATCCGTGTAGTCATCGGTCAACTCATCCAATTCATCTTCAAGGCCCGAGGAAAACTCGTCATCCAAGTCCTCTTCCAAATCTTTCAAATCATCCTCTAACGATTCCGGCTCCAATCCCGCC
>RFGT01000078.1 GCA_003696975.1 Nitrospirota bacterium
CAGGTCAAACGCGCCGTAACAAATCCGCTGGGCCGTACTTTTCTTGCCACGAGACATGAGAATGTTAATGAACTTCCCCACCAAGGGATCATGGAACTTCGGATCAGGGGCAATACTCCGCTGAGGAGCTGTAAAGCTTCGCGCCATAACTCTCTTTTACCTCGGTTCTGGTTATACAGCCTGACTGGGAAAAACGTCTCTGCAGAAATTATTTTGGACGCTTGGCCCCGTATTTTGACCGTCCCTGCTTTCGATTCGCGACGCCGACAGCATCCAAGGCTCCACGGACCAGATGATACCGCACGCCCGGTAAATCTTTGACCCTTCCCCCGCGGACCAACACAATGGAATGCTCCTGGAGATTATGGCCCATTCCCGGGATATAGGTGGTAATCTCTGCTCCCGTGGTTAATCGAACGCGTGCAACTTTGCGTAAGGCGGAATTCGGTTTTTTAGGCGTGGTCGTATAAACTCGCAGACACACACCACGGCGCTGCGGGCATCCATTTAGTGCCGGACTCTTGCTTTTGGCCTTTACGGGCTTACGTCCTTTATTGACTAACTGGTTCACCGTCGGCATAATTCTCTCTCATTTTTTCTCCCAACCGTGCTTGCCGAATTGGGAAACCGAACAACTATAAATTACCACATCTCCTTTGTCAAGGGGATTATTTCAACCGCTCTCATGCTTGGGGATGAGCGTGAAGCGAGGGACTTTGCGGATTTTCCGCTTCGATTTGACCAGCAGCCTCGCCCGCCGCGATCAAGGCATCTTCCTTCTCACTAGGTTTGGGAACAAAGGTTTCCCGATACTCTGAAAACCCTGTACCCGCTGGAATCAATCGCCCCACGATGACATTCTCCTTCAAGCCACGGAGTTCATCCACCCGACCGTTGATCGCAGCCTCCGTCAGCACCCGCGTAGTTTCTTGGAAGGATGCACCGGAGATGAAGCTATCCGTGCTCAAAGCAGCCTTTGTGATTCCCAATAACACCGGCTTACCAATGGCGGGTTTTCCGCCTTGCGCAATGACACGCTCATTTTCATCCGCAAAATCGAATTTTCCAACCTGGGCACCAGGCAAGAAATTGGTATCCCCGGGATCTTCCACTCGAACCTTGCGTAACATTTGTCGGGCAATAATTTCAATGTGCTTGTCGTTGATAGCCACACCCTGGAGCCGATAAACCTCTTGCACTTGATCAACCAAGTATCGCTGAAGCTCTCGTGGACCCAACACATTGAGGATATCGTGAGGGTTAGCAGATCCATCCATCAACGGTTCGCCCGCCTTAACCCAATCGCCTTCATGAACATTCACATGTTTGCCCCTCGGGATATAATACTCCTTCACATCACCCATTTTATTGTCTACGATAACCTTACGCATGCCCTTGACAAACCCCCCGAAGGACACTTCTCCGTCAATCTCGCTAATCACAGCCTGTTCTTTCGGCTTTCTCGCTTCAAAGAGTTCCGCGACCCTCGGCAAGCCTCCGGTAATATCCTTGGTCTTTGTGGTCTCTCGCGGAATTTTTGCCAAGACATCACCCGGATAGACCATCGCACCCTTCTCAACGAAGATATGAGCACCGACGGGGAGGAGGTACCGAGCCGGCGAACCGGAGCCGGGAATTTTGGCGGTCTTCCCTGTCTCATCTTTGATAGAAATCCGCGGCCGCAAGCTCGTACCTGCCTGTTCGATCACCACTTTTCGAGACAGCCCGGTCACTTCGTCAACTTCTTCTTTCATGGTCACGCCTTCGATGATATCCCCATAGGCAACTTTCCCCTCGACTTCAGTCAGGATCGTCAGTGAATAGGGATCCCACTCCACCAGCTTCTGTCCGACAGAAACCTTGGTGCCATCTTTGACTTTGATCCTCGCTCCATAGACGACAGGATATTTCTCACGCTCACGCCCAGATTCATCATAGATGGCAATTTTGGCATTTCGATGCATGACCACCCATTCGCCTTGCTTGTCTTGCACGGCCATCCCGCTATCGTGAAAATCGGCATTCTTCTTTGCATCGAAGCTCAGATAGCGCAGGACCCCTTCATGTTTGGCTTCCAGTACACTTTGCTCCACCACCTTGCTCGCCGTTCCGCCAATGTGGAAAGTCCGCATAGTCAATTGGGTTCCCGGCTCTCCAATCGACTGCGCCGCGATAACCCCAACCGGCTCACCCTTTTCCACCAATCGGCCACGCGCCAAATCACGCCCATAACATTTCACGCAAACCCCCCACCGGGCTTGGCAGGTGAGCACTGAGCGAATTTTAACGTGGTCGATGCCCAAGTCCACGATCGTTCGTACTTTGCCTTCATCCAATTCCTCATTGGCTCGAGCGATAACTTCCCCCGTCAAGGGATCTTGGATATCCTCCGCAGCAAGTCGGCCTAAGATCCGTTCTTCAAGTGGTTCAATGACTTCCCCGCCTTCGACCAAGGCTGACATGTCGATTCCATCTGTGGTTTGGCAATCATCCTCGCTGACAATGACATCTTGCGAAATATCCACAAGCCGTCTCGTGAGATAGCCCGAGTTGGCCGTCTTCAAAGCTGTATCAGCCAGCCCTTTGCGGGCTCCATGAGTGGAGATAAAATATTGCAACACCGTCAATCCTTCGCGGAAGTTCGCGGTAATGGGTGTTTCAATAATTTCTCCGGATGGCTTGGCCATTAAACCGCGCATTCCTCCTAATTGGCGAATTTGTTGAGAGCTGCCTCGAGCTCCTGAATCCGCCATCATAAAAATGGGATTCCATGTTCCCTGCGACCCTTGCCCGCCTCCCTCTTTGATTTCCTTCATCATCTCATTGGCGACTTGCTCGCTGACATGCGCCCAAACGTCTATTACTCTGTTGTACCGCTCACCCTTGGTAATCAACCCCTCGCTGTACTGCCGTTCCACGTCAGCGACTTCACGCTGTGCGGCTTGAATCAACTCTTCTTTCTTAGAGGGGATGTGCATGTTGTCAATGCAAATGGAGATGCCGGACTTGGTGGCATAGGAAAACCCGAGGTCTTTCAGCTTGTCCAGCATCACCACTGTCTGATACAACCCGACTTGTCGATAGACGGTGTCAATCAACTTGGTCACTTCCTTTTTGGTCATGACTTGGTTCACAAGCGAAAAGTCAATACCCGGCGGAAGAATTTCGCTAAAGAGAACCCGGCCGACCGTGGTGTCGACTAAGGAGCCGTTAATTCGCACCCGAATCTTGGCTTGTTCATCCAGCTCCCCTGCATCATAGGCGATTCGCACCTCCTCAGGAGAGTAGAGAATTTTCCCTTCTCCCTTCGCCCCTGGCCGTTCTTGCGTGAGCCAATAACAGCCCAACACCATATCTTGCGAGGGAACAGCGAGCGGCCGACCATTTGCCGGAGAGAGGATATTGCTGACAGACATCATCAGCACACGGGCCTCGATTTGCGCCTCTACAGAAAGCGGAACATGAACCGCCATTTGGTCACCGTCAAAGTCCGCATTAAAGGCGGCGCAGACCAGCGGATGCAGCCGGATCGCTTTGCCTTCCACCAACACCGGGTCAAAGGCTTGCATGCCAAGCCGATGAAGGGTTGGGGCGCGGTTCAAAATGACGGGGTGCTCGCGAATGACTTCGTCCAACACATCCCAGACTTCGGGGCGTTCCTTTTCGACAAGACGCTTGGCGCTTTTGATCGTCGTGGCCGCCCCACGCGCCTCGAGCTTATGAAAGATGAACGGCTTAAAGAGCTCCAAAGCCATCTTCTTGGGGAGCCCGCATTGATTCAACCTTAACTCTGGTCCAACCACAATAACCGACCGTCCAGAGTAGTCCACCCGTTTGCCCAGCAAATTCTGCCGAAATCGGCCCTGTTTGCCTTTGAGCATATCGCTGAGCGACTTCAATGGGCGCTTGTTCGCCCCACGAATAGTCCGACCGCGGCGACCATTGTCGAACAAAGCATCCACAGCCTCTTGAAGCATCCGCATTTCATTACGAATGATGACTCCCGGGGCTTTAAGCTCAACGAGCCGTTTCAACCGGTTGTTGCGATTGATGACTCGTCGATACAAATCGTTCAAGTCGGACGTCGCAAACCGTCCGCCATCCAACGGTACAAGCGGGCGCAGTTCCGGGGGCAGGACCGGAATCACATCCATGATCATCCATTCCGGTTTATTTCCCGACTTGTAAAAGGCCTCGATCACCTTGAGCCGTTTCGTGAGTTTTTTGTTCATCGCCGCGGAGGTCGCGTTCTTGACTTTTTCGTGGCGCTCGTTCCACAACTTTTCAATGTCGATCTTTCTCAACAACTCACGAATAGCTCCTGCACCGATACCCGCATGAAAGGCATCGGCCCCATACTGTTCAAGACATTCTCGATATTTGTCTTCCGTAAGGAGCTCTTTCTCGCGAAGTGGTGTGGAGCCCGGATCGATTACAACATAGGCCTCAAAGTAGAGAATCTTTTCCAATTGCTTGAGGCTCATGTCCAGGAGGATGCCAATCCGACTGGGCACACCCTTTAAAAACCAGATATGCGCCACAGGCGCAGCGAGCTCAATATGCCCCATCCGCTCACGGCGGACTTTGGATTGGATCACCTCTACCCCACATTTATCACACACGATTCCACGATGCTTCATACGCTTGTATTTCCCGCAGTTGCATTCCCAATCCTTCGTGGGGCCGAAGATCTTGGCACAGAAGAGTCCATCCTTTTCCGGTTTAAAGGAGCGATAGTTGATGGTCTCAGGCTTTTTTACCTCCCCATACGACCATGATCGGATCTTCTCTGGCGACGCGATGCGGATCCGCATCGCGTCAAACGACACGGCATCGCGCGGTCTTTCAAACAGTGCATAGATACTTTCCAAGGTTATCCCCTCCTCATGTCCAGACTCGCCAGTACGGCGGTACGTACGTCACTTCACTAATTTCACTAATCAGATGACTTCATTAGCTCCACATCAAGTCCAAGACTCTGCAATTCTTTCACCAACACATTGAATGACTCGGGCAGTCCCGGCTCAAGGAAATTCTCACCCTTGACAATCGCCTCATACATGCGCGATCGACCCGGGACATCGTCAGACTTCACCGTTAGAAACTCTTGCAAGGTCGATGCTGCCCCATAGGCCTGGAGTGCCCATACCTCCATTTCACCCAAGCGTTGTCCTCCGAATTGTGCTTTTCCGCCAAGCGGTTGTTGCGTAACCAACGAATAGGGACCAATTGAGCGGGCGTGGATTTTGTCATCGACCAAGTGGTGCAATTTCATCATATACATATACCCGACCGTTACCGGGTTCTTGAAAGGCTCGCCTGTACGCCCGTCATAGACGATTGATTGTCCGCTCTCCGGTAATTTCGCCTTTTTCAACAAGTCCTTGATCTCCTGTTCCGTCGCCCCATCAAACACGGGACTCGCCACATGTATCCCCAAGGCTTTGGCTGCCCAACCCAAATGGGTCTCCAAGATCTGTCCTACGTTCATTCGTGAGGGCACCCCCAATGGATTCAGGACAATCTCCAAGGGCGTTCCATCCGGCAGATAGGGCATATCCTCCTCAGGCAGGATACGCGAGACCACCCCTTTATTCCCATGGCGCCCGGCCATCTTATCCCCAACGGAGATCTTTCGCTTGATCGCGACGTAGACTTTCACAAGCTTGATAACCCCCGGCGGCAACTCATCACCTCGCCGCAACCGCCCAACTTTTTCATCATAAAAGGTCTGAAGAATCTCGATTTGATCCTTGGCGGCTCGCTCGATATCTTCAAGCTTTTTCTGCTCCTCTGCATCACCTAAGATTACGCGGCGCACATCGTCATCGGATAGCTTTTTAAGGACTTCGGCCGTGATCTTCCCCTTTTTCTTCAGAATGACTTCCCCACTTTCGGGATCCATGAGATCGCGACCCACGACTTGTCCTAGCAAATGCCTGCGAATTTTTTTGTTGCGCTCTTCTTCAATGATGCGCAACTCTTCTCGATAATTGCGCTCAATTTTGACCCGATCTTCCGACTCGATCAGCTTAGAACGCTCGTCTTTTTCCACACCCTTGCGGGAAAAAATTTTCACGTCGACCACAATACCCTCAATACCAGGGGGGACAACAAGCGAGGTATCCTTCACGTCTCCTGCTTTTTCGCCAAAGATGGCGCGGAGCAACTTTTCCTCGGGCGTTAGTTGCGTTTCTCCCTTGGGTGTGACTTTCCCGACCAAGATGTCACCAGGCTTCACTTCCGCTCCAATTCGCACAATTCCACTTTCATCGAGATTTCGCAAAGCTTCTTCCCCGAGATTGGGAATATCCCGGGTGATTTCTTCTTTGCCCAATTTGGTATCTCGCGCCTCGACCTCGAACTCTTCGATATGAATAGATGTAAAGGTATCCTCTTTCACCAATTTCTCGCTCAACAGAATGGCATCTTCAAAATTATAGCCTCCCCAGGGCATAAACCCGACCAAAACATTCTTACCCAGTGCGAGCTCACCGCGGTCAATAGCCGGCCCATCCGCTAGGACCTGACCCTTCTTGACAGGCTGCCCGACCCGAACAATGGGCGTTTGAGTCACGCAGGTATTCTGATTGGTTCGCTGAAATTTGACAAGGTCATAGGTATCCAAGAATCGTCCGCTCTTTCGCTTGCCATCCTCTTTCTTACTCAACTCGGTCCGCACAACAATTCGGCGGGCATCCACGCTTTCCACTACTCCCGACCGTCGAGCCAATTCCACATAGCCAGAATCACGAGCTACCACGGCCTCCATCCCTGTACCTACCAAGGGGGCTTCACTCTGGATTAGAGGAACCGCTTGCCGTTGCATGTTGGATCCCATCAAAGCGCGATTGGCATCATCATGCTCCAGAAAGGGAATCAGCGACGTGGCCACACTGACGACCTGCTTGGGTGAGACGTCTAGGTAATCCACTTTGTCCGGAGTTGTGGTGATAAACTCACCTCCTACGCGGGCCGTCACGGTTGGGGACATTAGTCGACCCGAGCTGTCCACTTTTGAGCTCGCTTGCGCGATCACATAATTCTCGCCCTCAAGAGGAGAGAGAAAATCGATTTCATCGGTGACGCGCCCTTTTTTGACTTTCCGAAACGGGGCCTCAATGAATCCGAATTCGTTGATTCTGGCATACGTGGCCAATGAGGTGATTAAGCCGATATTCGGACCTTCCGGCGTCTCAATCGGGCAGATACGACTGTAGTGCGAAGGGTGCACGTCACGCACTTCAAATCCCGCACGCTCGCGTGTCAACCCCCCGGGGCCGAGCGCGGACAGACGCCGCTTGTGTGTAATCTCTGCCAAGGGATTCGTTTGATCCATAAATTGGGAAAGCTGGCTTCCGGCAAAAAATTCTTTGATCGCCGCAACGATGGGTTTGGCATTGATTAAGTCATGCGGCAACACCGTTTCAGCATCCAGGAGGTTCATCCGTTCTTTGATGCTTCGCTCCATACGCACCAGCCCGACCCGGATTTGATTTTCGAGGAGTTCTCCCACCGACCGAACACGCCGGTTACCCAAGTGGTCAATATCATCTACGTCGCCCTTGCCCATCTTGAGATCCACAAGGCACCGGATGACTTCGACAATATCTTGAGCGGTCAAGACCCGTTGCTCAAGCGGCAAATCAAGCCCAAATCGGCTGTTCATTTTCAGCCGCCCGACAGGGGAGAGATCATAG
>RFGT01000079.1 GCA_003696975.1 Nitrospirota bacterium
CAGCAGTCCATTCTGGATGGATTGCGGTCTGTCATAACTCACCGTTTGACCTTCTCCAGCGTGAAGAATGCTTCCAGTGCCCGCGCTTGTCGGAGAATGGGGTCTCTTCTGGCTGAGTGATCAATGGATCATGTCCCTTTAGAAACATCCTCCTCGTCCGTGTGGAGCCGGCATGGCCTAACGCCTGAGGAGTACCAGCAGATTGTGAGGCATCTCGGCCGAGAACCGACTGTGACCGAGTTGGGGATGTTTTCCGTGATGTGGAGCGAACATTGCAGTTACAAGAGCTCGCGCTTACACCTGAAACGCTTGCCGACGGAAGGAGTCCATGTCCTGCAAGGTCCCGGTGAGAATGCCGGGGTTTTAGATGTCGGCGATGGGTTGGCGGTGGTCTTTAAGATCGAATCGCATAATCACCCTTCTTTCATCGAACCCTTTCAGGGAGCCGCCACCGGCGTAGGAGGGATCCTTCGGGATATCTTCACTATGGGTGCCAGACCTCTGGCTCTCTTGAACTCGCTGCGATTTGGGGATCCCGAGCTTCCTCGTACACGGCATCTGATCAGGGAAGTTGTGGCGGGGATTGCCTGGTATGGCAATTGCGTTGGAGTTCCTACAGTTGGAGGAGAATTGAGTTGTCATGAGATCTACACCAAGAATCCGCTCGTCAATGTTCTGTGTCTCGGGTTGGTGAAACAGGAGCATGTGTTTCGAGGAGTGGCGAAGGGTGAAGGAAATCTGGTGCTCTACATCGGCGCCAAGACAGGTCGAGATGGAATTCATGGGGCCACCATGGCCTCGGACAGTTTCGACGAGCGCTCGGACGCCAAGCGGCCTCATGTGCAGGTGGGCGACCCTTTTCTGGAGAAGCTGCTTCTCGAGGCGTGCCTAGAGATGATGGAACAGGGTATGATCGTGGGGATACAGGATATGGGAGCAGCGGGGCTGACGAGCTCCTCGTGCGAGATGGCGTCGAGAGCAGGTACAGGAATTGAGTTGGAACTCGCTCATGTGCCCTGCCGCGAGCCAGAAATGACGCCATATGAGATCATGTTATCCGAATCGCAAGAGCGCATGCTTCTGGTCGTGCAGGCTGACAAACGTGAGCAAGTCTTAGCTATCTGCCAGAAATGGGGCGTCGAGGCTGCGGTTATCGGGCATGTGACATCCGATGGAATGGTGAGAGTGAAACACCATGGCGAAGTCGTGGCAGAGATTTCGGCCCGTGTCTTGACCGACGAGAGCCCTTGCTACGAACGGCCGGCTGCCCCTCCATCCTATCAAGAGCTCCTTCAGTCTTTGAACGTGGATGTCCTACCCATGCGGGATGACCCCGCTAATGTGTTGTTGGCCTTGCTTGCCAGTCCTGCGATTGCCAGCAAGGCTTGGATTTACCGGCAATATGATCACATGGTTGGGACCAACACGGTTGTCTGTCCGGGATCAGACGCTGCGGTGATCCGCATCAAAGGAACTGACAAAGCCATTGCGTTGAGTACAGATGGAAACAGCCGCTATTGCCTCTTGAATCCCTATATGGGTGCGATGCTGGCCGTGGCAGAAGCGGCACGAAATGTGGTCTGTGCCGGGGCAAAGCCTCTCGGCTTGACGGACTGTCTGAATTTCGGCAATCCCGAACGACCGGATATCATGTGGCAGTTTCTTTTAGTTATCGAGGGGATTGCCGATGCATGTCGGGGCTTGGAGATTCCCGTGGTGAGCGGGAATGTGAGTTTTTACAATGAAACAAACAGCGTGTCCATTTATCCCACTCCGGTTATCGGGATGGTCGGGTTGATTGAGCCCATCACGATGACCACAACTCAGTGGTTTCAGGCACCCGGGGATCGTATCCTGTTACTCGGGGAAACAAAAGAAGATCTGGGAGGCACAGAATATCTTAAAGTAATTCACCACCGGGAACAGGGATCCCCGCCGTGGTTAAATGTGGAGCGGGAGCGGCAACTTCAGGGATGCGTGCTGGACCTCATCCGGCGTGGGTGGATTCGGTCTGCACATGATTGCTCAGAGGGTGGGCTGGCGGTGACTCTGGCGGAATGTTGCGTGTCGGCACCCGCTGCGTGTGGGCGGAAACAGGGAGCAACTGTAACCCTTTCTTGCCAGGACTTGCGAGCTGATGCCATACTGTTTGGAGAGAGCCCGTCACGGGTGGTGGTTTCTGTCGCGCCTGAATGTGTGGAACCCGTGCTTCATCTCGCCGCCACCTGGGGAATCCCCGCGGCGCTAATCGGCGAAGTTGGTGGAACGGACCTTGTGATCGAGGTAGCCGATGGGACTGGCAGACGGCAGGCTCGCCTGCAGGTTGATCTTGTTACCCTGTTTGACCAATGGAGTCAAAGCTTGGAACGAACACTCCAGATGCCGGGATAGGAGGTGGAGAGAAGCTCATGGCTCCGGGCAGAACCCGATCTCAACACGATAAATTTCGTGAAGAATGTGCCGTCTTTGGCCTCTATGGACACCGGGAAGCTGCGAACTTGACTTATTTGGGGCTGTATGCCTTGCAACATCGGGGGCAAGAGAGTTCGGGTATTGTGTCCTCTGACGGACAGCAGTTTTACGTGGAAAAAGGCATGGGACATGTGGCGGACATCTATTCCAAGTCCGCAATTAAGCGATTGGTTGGGTCGAAAGCTATCGGTCATAATCGTTACTCCACGGCAGGCCGTGATCACTTGCGCAATGTTCAACCCTTAACTGTGAATTTTGCGTTGGGCAATTTGGCGTTAGTTCACAATGGCAACTTGATCAACGCCTCTATGCTCCGCAGCGAGCTGGAAGCGTACGGGGCAATCTTTCAATCCGACTCGGATAGCGAGGTTATCATTCATCTCATTGCCCACTCTAAAGCCCAGACGCTGTTGGCACGTGTGATCGAGGCGTTGAGTTTGGTGCGTGGGGCCTTTTCCGTTCTGTTTCTTACGGATCACGAGCTAATTGCCGCGCGTGATCCCTATGGATTTCGCCCGCTTTGTTTGGGGCGATTGAAGGACGCTTGGGTGGTGGCATCTGAAACGTGCGCCTTCGATCTGATTGGGGCGGAATATCTCCGAGAGGTAGAGCCAGGTGAATTGGTGGTGATCAACGAGCAGGGAATGAGCTCTTATCGCCCTTTTGTTCCCCACACGCCCGCTTATTGTATTTTCGAGTATGTCTATTTTGCACGACCGGATTCAAAAATCTTCGGCGGCCATCCGGTCTATTCGGTCAGAAAAGCATTGGGGCGCCAACTGGCCAAGGAGGCGATGGTAGCAGCAGACGTGGTCATTCCCGTGCCTGATTCCGGTGTGCCGGCCGCGCTTGGATATGCTGAAGGTTCGGGAATTCCTTTTGAAATTGGTCTGACGCGAAACCACTATGTGGGCCGCACCTTTATTGAACCGGAACAATCTATTCGTCATTTTGGCGTGAAACTAAAGTTGAATGCCATGGCGGAAATTTTAGAGGGCAAGCGAGTGGTGGTGGTGGACGATTCCATCGTGCGGGGGACCACAAGCCGCAAGATCATTAAAATGATCAGAAATGCCGGGGCTAAGGAAGTTCACATGCGTATCAGTTCGCCGCCGATCATCGCGCCATGCTTTTACGGGATTGATACCCCCACTCAGAAAGAGTTAATTGGAGCGCGACATTCCATTGAAGAAATCCGGCGTTACATCACGGCAGATAGTTTAGCCTATATCAGTCTTGAGGGCATGCTCAATGTCGTGCCCGGCCGACATGATCACTATTGTCATGCCTGCTTCACAGACCACTATCCAATTGCCTTGACTCGAGCTGAACAGTTGGAGCTGAAATTGTTTCGCTAGAGAATGCTAGTCTACCTGCAAACGTGGTTGCCCAGGTGGAAGGCCTGTGCTAGGATTTTATTGAAGCGGTCAAAATGCTGGCGTCCTCAAAAGGAGGCGAGCCTACTATGAATATGCAAAATCATCTCGGTCGTGTTAGTCTCGTCGTACTTGGCCTGGCGTTGCTGGTGGTGATACCCGGAAATAGTGCGGCCAAAGGGTTTTTCAAGATCGGTGAAGTGGCCCCGTCCTTTACCCTCACCTCGGTGACGGGTGAGACTGTCTCTCTGACAGATTTTCGCGGTAAAGTGGTGGTTCTCGGGTTATTCCATATTTGTGAGCCGTGTTTGATTCAGGGCACGAATCTCCAAAAGGTGCAGGAAGCCACACGTGGAAAAAACGTGGTAGTACTAGGGGTCAATTCTTCCGGCGACTCCAGATCCGACGTGCTGGAGTTTCTCCAGGCCTTTCCCGTCACCGTGACGTATCCTTACCTCTTGGATCCCGACAAGATCACTGATCGCTTGTACGGCGGTGGACGGTTCATCCCCAATGTCTATGTCATCGACCAACAAGGCGTGATTCGGTGGCAACGAGTAGGCAATATGGATTTGGCAAGTGATCAGGCTATTCTTGAAGTGGTAGATCGGCTGCTGGCTGAAGAGGCGTCATCGGGGCGAACACCCTCCCTGTGAGGGAGACAGAACGTAGAGCATGGATGAACTTGAAGCTGGCAAACAAGCCTTTGTGGATCTAGTCCGACAACTTGATACGGAGGTCCAGGTGGTGATCCCCACGGCGCCATCCAATGGGCAGTTTTTGATTGCCCTGGCAAAGGGAGCCAATCGGAAATTCGTCACGGTGCCTGAGGATGATCTGCTGGACCTTCCCGGGGTACAAGATGTCCAGACACAGATTCTCCAGATGCTCAAAGAGGCCCTAAGCCAGTTATGACTCGTCTGTTTCCGAACATATGGGAGTGGTCCTGGTTTTCCGCGGAAAAACAGCTCAACTTTAACGGACACTTCCTCCAAGTTGGTGACCACCGTATTCTGGTTGATCCCCCACCACTTACTTCCGAAGATCAAACCCACATCATACAGAACGGCCCTCTGGACTACATTATTGTGACGAATCGCGACCACGAGCGCGAGGCGGCCTCCTATAAACAGGTATTTCATTGTCAGCTGTTTGTTCCTGAACTTGATGCACCAGCGATGGCTCTTCCCGTCGATAAGACCTATCGCGATGGCGAGTTACTCCCTGGGGGAATATGGGTGATTCAACTGGAGGACCAAAAGTCTCCCGGAGAAAGCGCATTATTTCTTCAACAGGGAAACGGCATTCTGATCGTTGGTGATGCCTTGATTGGCAATCCCCCTGGAACACTGTCCCTGCTTCCTCCCGAGAAATATGCGGATGTAACCAAGGCTCGGACTGGATTGCGGCGGCTACTCCGGTACGCATTCGACACCGTCCTCGTTGGTGATGGAACCTCAGTGCTAAGCGGTGCCAAGCCCCTCGTTGAAAAGATTCTCCACTGATTGGACGGTGCATATCAGTCCTGGATGCGTATGCAAGATTTTCGATCTGCGTATTACAATCAAGTAGGAAATGAATATTTCTCCCGTGGATTGTATACCATCGCCTACCGATATTACCTCCTTGCCTTACAGGCAAGTCGTCGGAGTGGAGATCCGAGAGCGTTGCTGGCCACTTTGGGAAATCTGGGGAACATCTGCGCCGTGAGCGGGCATCGCGACCAGGCGCGAACTTACTACCAGGCTGTACTTGATCTCCAAAAGTTCCTCGGAGATCAATCGGGTATCGCGGCAACCTTGGCTAATTTGGGAAACCTGTCGGTGGATGCAGGAGAATGGGAGCGCGGTAGGGCGTATTATCTGGAAGCCCTCGATCTCATGGGGCAGGGTGGGAACGAACTAGCACGCGCTATTCTTTTATCCAATCTGGGGCTTGTGGAAAAAGAGACGGGCCAATTTGCTCGGGCCGCCGACTACTATGCGCGCGCCTTTTCTTTGATGCGGCGAGTGGGAAACCTGGCGGGACAAGCCGACGTGCAACAGATGCTGGCCAAAATGTATTTGTCCCAGCAACGTTTTGATGAAGCGCTGGCCTGCGTCCATGCCAGTTTGGCAATCGCCCAGCAGCTGAATGACGAACTTCGAATGGGCGGAGCTTGGTATGTGATGGCTGGGTGCTATGAAGCGAAAGGGGATATCGCCCAGGCGGTTCAGTCACTCCAACACGTCGTGCGTATCGATCAAATGTATGGCTTGCCCAAGTTGTCGGAAAACCAAAAGCGACTCCACAATCTTCTGTGCCGCCTTTCAAATCTCTCTTCATCTTCTTGCCCCCAGGTTTTGTCGTGACGCAGGCATCACTACCCACACCAGAACGCTGGAAAGCGTTCCAGAACTATCTCCTCGATCGAGGGATAGAATTCTTCCAAGACGAACCTGACGGGGCGTTGACCCTTTACCTAGCCAATCAAGACTGGCAGCTGACCATCAAACCGGAGGGGCTTCTTGTCTGCCAAACAGGATATCTCTTGGAGGAGATGCACAGTCTCCTTTCCGACGGGACAGCAGAAGACCTAGGCATTGATGAACTGGCCAAACAAGCAAAATTCTATCTGGCGCAAACTGTCGCCCCATATAAAGAGTGGTTTGTTCGCCAGGGATTTCGAGAACGAGCAGAGATGACGCCTCAGTATGTGGCCCTCTTGTACGAACGCTCCGTTGATTTTTCAACTTTTTCTGCTGTGGAAGCTCTCATTGCGCAATGTCGAGCGCGATTGGATCCTTCCTCTCGCTCGGCATAACCAACCGGGATGTATCGTGTCTCGACTGCAGAGAAAGCCTTCGTGAGAGATTCGTGAGAGAAAGGATTCACTATGGATCATGTTCTCACTATTCGGACATTCGATCAACTTCGTGATGTGGCCTATGGGTTTCGGCTTGCCCGGATTCTCTTATCAGCGCTGGATTTGAACCTATTTACGGTCATGGGAACCCAATCCTGGACTCCTAAAGCTCTCGCTCAAGCGCTCTCCGCAAGTGAACGAGGAGTAAGCATCCTGTGCCGCAACTTAGCCAGCGTGGGGTTACTCCACAAACGGGGCTCTCGCTATCTCAATAGCCGGCTTGGCCGCACGGTGCTCAACGCCCAGCATCCGGAGTACCGGGGTGCCTATCTCGACCTTGTCCGACGGCAATGGGAACACTGGTCCTCTCTGACGGAGGCTGTGCGCTCGGGACGACCGGTAGAAGAAGATGGACCGGAAGATCCAGAATACCGGCGTGCTTTTTCCTGGGCCATGCACCAACGTGCCATCGAAGCCGCCAGGCAAGTCGCCCGGCAACTCGATTTGCGCTCCGTCCACTCGCTGCTCGATGTAGGAGGGGGGCCGGGAACCTATGCCCTCGCGTTTTTAGCGAAAAATCCGGCTCTTGTGGCTACAGTCTGGGATCGCCCCGCGGCTCTTGAGGTTGCCAAGGAACTGGCTGCCTCGGTTCGTCATGGAACGCGATTATCCCTATGCGCGGGAGATTTTTTTCACGACCCTGTTCCCGGGCGCTATGACGTGATGTGGCTGTCCAACGTCGTGCATATTTACTCGCCGGAAGAAAATATGAAACTCCTTCGTAAGTTGCGTCGTGCGCTCAACCCTGGGGGGCGGCTGGTGATCCAGGATACCTTTCTTCAAGATCCCCAAGGGCTTAGACCCCTTGAAACGAATCTGTTCGCCGTGACTATGTTGCTCTTCACTGAGACGGGCAACACCTATCACCTTCGTGACGTGCATCACTGGGTGCGTCGTGCAGGATTTCACACGTCTCGCACCATTCGGCTGCACAAAGGAACAGGTGACTGGGAGGGGATCCTGGTTGAAGGCAAAGTGGCCCGCACGGACAAGGGACAGAGGGCAGAGAAGAGTTGGCGTCCCAAGCTTACTTGATTTGCAGCAATCCTTGGCCTCCCATAACAATGATAAGGAAGTGAAGGAGACCGCTCGCGCTGATCAAGATGCGGAACACGGGAGTATCCGCTCCCGCGGTGAGACTTTGAACGAGCGTCGCAAGATCCAAGGCTAACCCAATCGTTCCCCACAAGACAGCGACCATAAAACTCCACCATCGGCCGGAGAGTATGAGTATGCCCACGAGTAGTGGTATGCCTGCAAGTACGCCATACCAGAAGTGTCGACCGAACGAGGCAGGGACGTTGTGCTGGAAAGATATCCCCGCAGTAAAGACCGTTACCAACATGAGACTCAGACAGATGAGCGCAATGCCTCGTTCTCTGGTGAGCCATGTACCTTGGTCGAACATGAGTGACTCCTCCAGATGATCTCAGGAAACTTGGTTAGACATGACTGCCTGTTGAGGCTGATCTGAGCGGAAGATTGATGATAAAGGTCGTTCCTTTCCCTATCTCGCTGGAAACTTCAAGATAGCCTTGATGCTCATGAATAATTTGGTTGGCAATCACCAACCCCAATCTCCAGGGTTGGGCATTATGCTCCTGATGGAAAAATGGATCGAACAGATGATTGCGCTCAACCGTGGAGATCCCTGATCCTGTATCCGATACCTCAATCACCAGCCATCGGTCACCAGAAGATCGGATCAACTCGTGTGTGCGTACCCGCAATACACCGCCAGTCTCACGAATAGCCTCTAGGCTCTGGAGAAGAATATTGAGCAGCACCTGTTTGATCTGCTGCCGATCAATCCAGCTTCGAGGCAGATCAGGAGCGAGAGATTTTTCGATCCGAATGGGACGAGGTGTAGGATGCACGGTTGTAAGATGCAGACAAGACTCAATTAGTTCATTGAGATCTTCTAACGTCAAGCGAGGTTCGATCTGCCGAGCGTAATCGAGGATTTCTTTGATATGATGCTCAATTCGTGTCACATCGTTCATAACGCGAAGGGCTACCTGTTGCAAAAAGACTTGGTCGTCACATCGTTGAGGGGCCTGCTCAATGAAAGCTCGAATGGAGGCCAAGGGCAGACGAATTTCTTGCGCTAATCCGCTCGCCATTGTTTCGAGGGATCGCAGCCTGTCGGTTCGCCGAATGGCTGTGCGTGATTCTTTCACCTCCTGGTAGACGAGTGCGTTGTCAATGGCAATGGCTGCCTCTCGTGCCAAGACCATGAGGACTTCGACGTCGTGGGGGGAATACCAGGTTTGAGTCGTTCGGGGTCCAAGTCCGCAAAACCCTAGGAGGCGATGTTGATGGATTAGCGGCAGGCACACACTCGTCCGGATATGTATGAGGTCCAAAAGGAGTTGGGACATGCCTGAGGGGTCTGAGTGGTCGCCATGTTCCAATTCTTCGCGAACAAGCTCTGCTTGGTGGTCTCGTAGCCAGCAGGGAAGGACGTCAGTCTGGCAAAAGCTCGGCAGAGTTGCGGAATCTTGAGGCGAGAACCCGAAGGTTGCTGCAGGATAATAGAGAGCGCGTTGTTTATCCAACAGGTACAAGACCACGGTTCGGCTCTGCATAGTTTCGCCGAGGGTGTTGACAATGGTGTTCGTGAGCGTGTGTACGTCCAGGATACTGATTAAAGCTTTGGAGAAACGGGAGAGGGTTTCATATACCTGATAACGCTCGCGAAACAGCGTTCGAGATATGGTATCGGCTGTGGTCGTTTTCATTTTATAGGCGCCGATCACCGTAAGAAGGAATAGAGCCAACTGAATCACTGAAAATTGAGTGCTCATTACACCGAAGAAAAGTTTTTGCAGAATGAGCAAGACCGGGTAGATGGGCAATGCGATAAGAACCATCAAGACCAGATAGGCGAGGCCTTTTTCCAGGGCTAGGGAAAATCCCATGAGTCGGTATCGCAAGAGCGTATATGCCACTGTGGCAATATAAAAGGTGATCAGAATAGTGCCATAGGGTAGAATGGGAATGTCGTACCACAAGGGGAAATTCGTGGCTCCTCCGAGGTATCCAACAGTGGAGCCGATTAGCACATAAAGCAATTGGACGCGACGGAATCCGGTCTCCCGGCGAAAGGCGGTATAGAGCAGCACAATGGCCCAAATCGCGAGCCCTCCCCACCATAGCAAGAAGGGATGGAAAAGTATGCCTGCCTTCGGCCAAAACGGAAAGATCGCTTCTGGTTGGTAATCCCGAATGAAAAAGGGGGTAAAGCTGATCAGGGAAAAGGCTACAGCTAAGGCATAGTTGATGCGGAGGAATCTGCGAGACAAATGAATTCTGTTGAGCAGTGCGAGCACATGGTGGAGATAGCTCACTGGAATCCAAATAGCCCCGAGCGTGAGGATATGAACCCACCAGACAGCCGCTTCGCGGGTACCGGCAAGCTGCCATCCACAGTACCCATAACTCCAAAATGCAACGGCCAGACCAAATCTGCCAAAGGTTTGGTGCCGCAGATCGTGCGGCGCTCGTCGATACACTAACAGGGCGAGTCCAGTGGCAGCGAGGCCATTGACTAATCCACTAAATGCAAAGAAGTTCAAGGATAAACCACCCTGTATACGCGGTTCTCTGCTCAGGCCATGAGGCCTAACGCAAGCTCGTTCCTAGCCGTGCGTACTCATAATAGTCACCAATTCTGCTTAACGCTAGGTGCAAGCAACAGTCCATAAGAGGTGATGAGAGCCTATCTTAAACGGCCACTATGCTCCTCCTAATGCCAACCATGGGACGTCGTCGATTTCGGCCCTCGTGCCACGGAGGAGCTATGCAGTATCTCCATTGACTCGGTTAATCCCTTAGCCGTTTGATGTATTGGGAGTAGTACACTGAGATTTCCCCTAGAGTTCATCTGGCATGTTGGTCCTGCTTAGACAATTCTGAGATAGCTTCTCATTCGTTGATTGCCTCCGAGAGTATGATGATACGCTTCATGGCAGGTGGGGTCTTTCTCCGAGGATTTTTATTATGAGGAGATAGGCTTATGTCCGCGCGGGGCATAGCGGCGGAGTCGCCTTTCGAGGAAGTGGAGTCCACGCAGAACTCCCACAACAAGACAGGTCACACCGATGGCGAGGAGAAACTGTGAAACCGCAACGCAGATTCCAATAGCTGCCGCAATTAAAATAGATGCGGCTGTGGTCAGCCCTTCGACTTTTCCAGCGGCATCTCGACGAATGATCGTTCCCGCTCCCAAAAAACTAATTCCCAATACCACGGCACTAATTAGGCGGAAGGGATCAGATTGGATTGAAACCGAGTCTGAATGGAATTGTCGCAAAAGAGACTCTCCCAATAGGATGAACAATGCGGAAGCTCCGGCCACCAGCATGTGAGTGCGTAACCCTGCGGGCTTATCGGCAAGCTCTCGATCGATCCCGATCAAGGCGCCGAGTACGAGAGCCATGCAGACATGACCGAGTATGCTGAGTTGGATAGGATCAAGGACTGATGACTGCACGGTAGATGTCTCCTCTCTGGTTAGAGATGTCACTATCAACTCTAGGCTTTTCTCTCACAACTGTCTACTCCCTGCGGGAATCCAAGAGGGAGCACTCCAGGTCTTCTGTCCTCATGAACAATAGTGTATGCTGTGCAGTAAGTGAAGGAGTTGTAGAAACTGACTGGTAAACTGGAAAGTGAAGCAGAGAAACCGCCCGATACCTGAGCTGCTACGAGTACGGCTGAACTCGTTACTCTAGGAAAGGAAGGGATGGTTATATGCGGATCACATTTCGTATCCAGCGGTTCAATCCCGAAGTAGACAGACATCCTCATATGGAGGACTACCACCTGCCAGTGTGGCGCGGGATGACGGTACTTGATGGATTGCTGGCGATTAAAAACACGCTGGATGGAACCCTAGCTCTTCGATATTCATGCCGGTCTGCCATTTGTGGTTCCTGTGCGATGTTCATCAACGGACGAGAGCGATTGGCCTGCCGCACGGCTGTTCGGAAGATGCTGGAACGGTCAACCCTTATAGAGGTTATGCCTCTGACAAACATGCGTGTAGTAAAAGACTTGGTTGTAGATATGTCCCCATTCTGGGGAAAAGTCCGCGCTATCACCCCATGGCTTACAAAGTCAGAGTCTACTCCGTATCGAGACGTTTCCACGAGAGCGCAACAGGTGCTTCCTCGGAGCTCTGATGTATTCCAGAATGTCGACGCTTGTATTATGTGTGGGGCCTGTGTGGCAGCTTGTACCACTCATGCGGTTTCCCCGGAGTTTTTAGGACCGGCTGCCTTAGCCAAGGCTGCACGATTTATTGCTGATCCACGGGAACCTGAGTCCTCCAAGACCTGGCGTTTACGAGAGTTGAATCGTCCCCATGGCCTCTGGGACTGCACGCGCTGTCAGTACTGTGTTGAGGTATGTCCCAAAGATGTAAAGCCCATGGAGGCGATTATTCGCCTCCGTCGTGCAGCGATCGATCGAGGGCTCACCAGTGATGGAGGTGCCCGGCACATTACAGGGTTTGCCGAGCTCATCTATCGGGATGGGCGGCTCAACGAGGCCATTATGCCCCTGAAGGTTGTAGGATTTCACCCCGCGCGGCTGCTTCATATCTTGCCATTAGGGCTTAAGATGTGGCTTAAAGGAAAGATTCCCTCTCCATTTGGGCATCGACTTCCAGAGATAACCCGTATTCGCCGGATTTTCAAGGCTCGGCAGACCTCCCAAGAAACTCCATCCTGAGATGGCCGGTTCTTTTCGATACTTAGAGGACATCGCCTTTGCGGATGCAGCATTTGAGGCATGGGGAGAATCGTTATCCGAGCTGTTTGAGGGATCCGCTCGCGCCGTTATTGAGTTGATGGTGAATCCGCTGACAGTTGCACCAACGAGAACCTATGTAGTGGAATTGACGCATGCGGAGGTAGGAGAGCTGCTGTTTGATTGGCTATCCTATATTGTGATGCTCAAGGATACCGATGCGTGTGTTTTTCATACAGCGTCTGCCGAGGTGTCCCGTTCTCATGCGACTTCTCAATGGTCCCTCCGTGGGACTCTCGATGGGGAACCGATCGACCATACGCGACATGAATTACGATCCGATGTCAAGGCTGTGACCAAACATTGCTTTGAGGTCAAGCAGGTCTCGGGACGCTGGATTGCGAAAGTCGTTGTTGATATCTAACGCTGAAAAGAAGGGAGGTGAAAGACGTGGTGCAAGTAGCTACAACAATGCGCGTGGAACAGCTATCAGAAGCGGTGTGGGAAATTCCACCCTCTGAAAAGGAAGGCATGCTGGTGCCGGCGCGGATTTACGCGACGGAGAAGGTCTTGACTGCAATGGACGCCGGGGTCTTCGATCAGGTCACCAACGTGGCCTGTCTTCCCGGTATTCAGCGGTATGCGCTGTGTATGCC
>RFGT01000080.1 GCA_003696975.1 Nitrospirota bacterium
GTTCTCGACCATTTGAATAACATTCTTACCGCGGAGCTCACTGCGGTTCATCAATATCTCCTTCATGCCGAGATGTGTCACAATTGGGGCTATGACCGGTTGCACGAAAAGGTTGAAGACCGAGCCCATCATGAAGTGAAGCATGTGGAAAAACTCCTGGAGCACATTCTCTATCTGGAAGGCAAACCCGACGTCCAGCGTCTCCGGACAGTTGAAGTGGGGCAGACTGTGCCTGAGCAATTGCAGAATGATTTGAAACTCGAGCGAGAGGACCTCACTCTTCTTCGTGAGGCCATCGCGCACTGTGCCACAGTTGGCGATTTTACCACTCGGCACAAGCTGGAAGACATGTGTGTGGATACAGAAGAACACATTGATTGGCTTGAAACGCAGCTTGAAACCATCAAACAGGTCGGTCTCGAAAATTATCTGAGTGAGCAGATTAAAAAATAGTCTCAAAGGCCCAAACTTGACGCTGATAAGGGGGTGAGAGAGGGAGAGAAAAAGTCTCTCCCCCTCGGGAAGGGCTTTTATTGCCCTTTTAGGGGGGACGAGTCGGCGGGTTGGGCAAAAACAGCAGGAGAGGTTCTTGCCGCTTGGGTAAAGAGATGATCAACTGCTGCCAAGCGGAACTGGGTTGTCGATTTGATGTGGTCCAAGGCGGAGAGTGCTTCTCCCATCCGCTGTGGAGTTTGGGCTAAATACAGGACTCTGGCTGTCCAGAGAAAGAAATTGTTTGGATCACGGGTGGTAATTTGCTCAAGTCGCTGCAACCCTTCACGCATGATCGCATCAGCTTGGCCCGTGGCTAAGACATACCCATACGCGGCCTTGGCTTGGGGAGACTGGGGGTGCAATTCCGCCAACTGAGCACAGAGGGCAATGGCACGGGGAAGACGGTTGGCTGTTTGCGCAAGATCAAGGTATCTAGCCAGAAGAACCCCGAAGGCAACGGGATTCTGTTGCTGCTCTTCTAATGCTTGTTCCAATTCTGAAAGAGCAGGTTCTCCACCTCCTGTTGAACCCATTCGGCGTCCCTGCTGAATGGCGGACCATGCCTTCGGGGAGAGTTTTTTGATTTGTAGGTCCAACCGTTCTGACAAATACGATACGGGGGTAATCGTGGCAACCGGAAAGAAACGCTGGGGAGACATAAGTTGATGTTGATTGTGTTCTCGATAAAAGGTGACTATCTGAGCCTCAAGAGAATTGGCCTCTGCAGCGCGTTGAATTTCCTCAAAGGCCATGATCCCTTGAGAAAGGGTTTCGGGTTGTTGAATAAGGAGTGCAGCCCGTAATGTGCGGGCCAACACATTTTGCGGCGCTTTTTGTAAGGCTTCGTTGATCTTTGCCAGCCCCTGCTTCATCAACTCTTGGCGGGCTCGCGCCGCGCTTCTTACAACTACGGCAGCTTGGGCTTGGGTAGAGTGAGGGTAGCGTTGCTTGAGACGCTTGAGAAACGCTTCCTCTTGATCCGCGGCCTCCCATGCCTCGATCAGTTCGATATATCGAAGGAAGAGAGGGGTAAACACGGTATTATTGACTTCTCGGAGCATCGCGTTTTCCAGAAGTCTGAGACCTTGGGGATTCAATTGATTGATGAGCTCGATGCCCTGGCGAAAGGCGGAGATCGTCTCCGGCGATCCTCGTTCCAGGATCCACTGGTCAAGAATACGCGAGCTCTTTTGAAGAGCGGCAACGCGTTGTTGTAAGGTTTCCCGGGAAAGAGGCGAATTCGCCTCAAAGAGAGAAGCCAAAACAAGATGACTGCTCAACACGGTTACGGTGAAAACACAAACACATACCCATCCTGTTTGGTAAGAAGCTCTTGGTTGCATTGGCGACCTCCATGTCTCAAAAGTGTTGTCATAAATAACCGATCCTTACCTGAAAGAAGACCTAGTGAACGTTACTGATTCGCCTTACGAACGACCACTCATCAACTATCACCCCCTTCTCATCGGTCTCTAAGCTCTATAAGGCTTGGATGACACCGAGTTCCTTGAGGAGTTCATAGATGACAAACCCGACAACGGTGAGTACCACAATGCCAAGCGACAGCATGACACTGAACGCAAGATACTCTTCTCCTTCAACCACGCGAATGGGCCATTTCATGATCGTTGGCCTTGGTACCCTTCTTTCGACAAGCGAGCGTGAATATCTCGGCCTCCGGCCTTGGACGATACGGTTTTGGGTACTGAACTCTCACGTAGTGGTTCCTGCATTGTTAGCGCTTGAGTGGTAATGGCGAACTCGCAAGTCTGGCACTGCCAGAAAATGCCGGTTGACGCCAAGGTTTCATGATGACACTGGGGACAGCGTCGCACTGCGGTGAACATGTGACTCCTCTAACAGCAGAGTAACGAGTCTTGGTCGGTGGACGTGCTCCTGGTCTCATACGGCCTTGTCGCAGGCAGAATGGAAGGCAAGTGGGCCGCGAGTTGAGAAATCAACCCGGCAAAATCGACAAACTCCTTGCGCGTGAAATGTAAGGTAACAACCCCATAGGTTAGATGGAGCCGTCCGCAGTCACAGATGTTCAGTTTAGTCCATTTCATGGGATGTGAGTTGTGATGCGTTGTCATAAGCCTGTTCCTCTTGTCCGAGTGGGTGGCATGTATGATGGTGGATGGTTCGGAACACACCAACAATTTGGTCTCGGGATCATAGGAAAATCGTCCTGCGGGCCACTGTGAGGGGCGAGTCTCAGCGGTGAAGTGCTGCCGGCAATAGTTAAAGATTTCCGCCATAAATTCCATTCCTCGAGCATTGAGGGAATGGGTGAGGTGGTACCGAATCTTGCCGGCGGGTTCCACAATGACCGTTTGGACTCGGTCGGCGGGAAGTGGAGGGACGATCCGAAGAGCACGAATCAGCCGTTCGGATGGATCCGCTAGCAAAGGAAAGCGGCATAACGATGCCTGGGTCCGGCGGATGGTATGCAAGGATGTGGGGGAAGGAAAAAGCACAAGAAATTTGGCCCCGGCGTGATGGAGACGTGCGTCCTGTCGGGCAAGTATCATCATGTCGCCGGGAGAAAACTCGGAGAGACAGCAGAATACCAGCCATTGCCCCATAAAACTTGTCAGATCAAGATACTGAAGTTCCCCTTCAAGCAAAGCGGGAAGCCGAAGCTTCGGCAACGTGGCGAACACATCATTGTTGGTCATACTCAACTCTCCTTGGTGAGTCATAGAACCGTTGATCAAGTAAAGTGGGGATGGGCGCCCCGGAGGAGGAAGGGCCCCATCCCCATGTGGGCGAGGAGTGGCGACTCGCCCAGGACTGATCCGCTGATGCAAAGTGCCGCTTAGGCATTCGGTTGGTAAACATGAATGAGTGCTGGCCGAGAAAGTAGCGATCGGTAATCATTTTAATGATATTGATAACAATTTTCATAATCAAATTATGCAAAAACAAAAATTACTTTACCATGTCGAAAACAGGGAAAATGATGTGAAATCACCAGGAAAAGTCAGATGGGCTTAACAGAGAGTCTAGGTCCGGAGATCATGGGAAGCAGAGAGCCATCAGGAGCGAGACGGTCCGGCGTCAATCTAGACATGCTGACCTTAGGAAATTGGGGTGAGTTTGTGGTCTAAGCCCGGCAGCCATTTTCGGAGAGTGTCTTGGAGGCGAGCAAGTGTCAGGGGTTTGGTCAGATAGTCATCCATGCCAGCCTGGAGAACCTGCTCGCGATCGTGAGGAAGAGCATTAGCGGTCAAAGCGATGATGGGAAGGCGCGTGGATGAGGAAGCGCCTTGTTCGTGTTCCCACGCTCGGATTTTTCGGGTGGCGTCCTCACCGGATAATTCGGGCATGTGGCAGTCCATGAGCACAAGATCGTAAGCAA